>VGIW01000010.1 GCA_016867715.1 Candidatus Eisenbacteria bacterium
CTCTCGGGATCAGGCTCTCGGCGTTCGCGGCGGGCGCGTGTGTCCCCTACGCGCTCGTCCTCGTCTGGATGGCGGCCTCGGGGACGCTCCGCGCCTTTCGGCACTGGACGATCGATTACGCCGGCGCCTACGTCTCGCAGGTTCCGCTCGGCGAGGTGCCGGGCCGCTTCCTCGCCCTTTTCGGGAGCGTCGCGGGACACGCCCCCTCGATCTGGATCCTCGCGGGATGCGGGGTCGTTTCCCATCTCCTCACACGGCCCCGCCGCGCGCCTGTCTTGCTCGCGGCTCTCTTCTTCTCTCTCGCCGCCGTCTCTCCCGGGTTTTACTTTCGACCTCATTATTTCGTTCTTCTTCTTCCGGTCGCCTCGCTTCTCGCGGGGGAGGGGATCGAGCGGATCGAGCGACTTCTCGGGGAGCGTTTCGGATGGGGAGCGTCCGCGCGCCTCGCGCCGCTCGTCCTCCTCCTCGCGCTCGCCTTCGCGGTGCATCGGGAGAGGGCCTTCTTTTTCGCGATGACCCCGGAGGAGGCGTGCCGGTCGACCTACGGGCTCAACCCCTTCGTCGAGTCGATCGAGATCGGGGAACGCGTTCGCGAGAGGACGCGCCCCGACGAGCGGATCGCGGTGATCGGGTCGGAGCCGGAGATCTACTTCTACGCGGATCGGCGCGCGGCGACCGGATTCCTTTACGTGTATCCCATGATGGAGGCGCAGCCCTTTGCGCGCGCGATGCAGGAGCAAATGATCGCCGAGATCGAGCGCGCGTCGCCTGCGGTTCTCGTCTTCGTTCGCAATCGGCACTCGTGGGCGATTCGTCCCGATTCCGAAACGCTCCTCCTCGATTGGTTCGATACCTATCGGGAGCGGAATTACCGTTTGACCGGCCTCGTCGAGCAGCATCCGGAACGAAGCGTCTTCCACTGGGGGCCGGATCTTCCGTGGCCGCCGCGGACGAGCGACTGGATCGCGGTCCTCGATCGGCGCGAAGAAGCGCGCACCGGCTTCTCGGGGGGCGAAGCTGCGAACTGAAGCGGGAGGACCGACAGGTGTCCCGATTCCTTCCGCAGGCCCCCTACCCGACCTCCACCTCGATCATCCCCTTCTTCTCGTTCCACGTGCACGGGTACGAGCGCGTCTTCTCGCGGGGGATCTGGTAGTGATCGAGGAACGCCACGGCGCTCAGCATGACGATGCTTCCGTTCTTGTATCGCTTGATTCGGTACGCGTTCGGGAGCTCCTCTTTCATCGGCTTTATCCCGATCGTTGTCTTGTCGCGATCGTAGTAGTAGACGACGTAGTCGAATTCCTTCAGATACGTCCGATCGCAGACGGTGTTGATGCCGATGTTCCCCCTTTTCGATATCGTGATTTGCGGTTCTCGGTTCCCCCACCGTCTCCGTTGCTTGACGAACTCTTCGTAGGGCATCGTCTTCCTCCAGATTGATACCTTATACTCATTCTTGTACTTTGTTTGACAGCCGGATGTCAAGAGCTTTCCCTCTCCCGATCAGAAGTCCAAATCCAGAAAAGAGCGAAAGGCTCGATCGACGCCGCATCGCTGATACCTGCGTCGAACAGAATGCCTGATCCTGATTCAGAATGCGGTGCGAATTGACGTCGGCTCCGATCGGTGATAGCATGAACATCAGAATCTGAAAGGAGATATTCGTATGAGCCCGATGCGGAATTCCTGGAACCCGTCCGACCCGACGCATCGAGACGATGCCTTCGCCAACCCGGGGGGTGCAACTCCTCCCACCGCGGTGCTCATCGATGGGAGCGCCCTCTATCTCGTTTCCCGCGCGCTCTATGAGGGGCGCTCGCTCGACTACCGGGGCTTCATTCGCCTTCTCTGTGAAGAGGTGGAGGGAGTGCGGGAGCCGGATCCGAGAGGGAAGGAGGGCCTCTGGGTGATGTGGACCTCGGCGTCTTCCCAGAACGCGGGTCAGATGCGCTTTCTCGAGTTCGCCGAGAACGACCTTCATTGGGAGGTCCGCCGTTTCGCGCCGATCGAGAGCTTCGTGGTGGAGCCGGCGGGGGTGCTCGGGTTTTCGGAGGACGGGAAGGTGGCGCCCCGGCTGGTCCGTTTCGATGCGGGGATCGCGTTCGCGATCGGAAGGCTGGCGGACTCGTATCGGATCGCGGTGGTCTCGGATAGCTTCGCGCTCTCCGAGCCTCTCCTTCGGACGGCGCAGATCGCGCGTCGCCGCGGGGGCGGTCACCGCGCGCCCGTGCTCGCTTTTTTCGGACGGGGGCTCGACGCGCGGTGGCAGCGGGTTCTCCGCGCGGAGGGGGAAGACGGGCTTCGCTTCCTGGATTTGGATGATTTCGAGGAGGGGCTTTTCGGTTTCGGGAGAGTGGTTCGCCCCCGCCCGGCCCGAGAGGAAGACGCTCCGATCTACTAGATGCGCCGGGTCCTGTGCCGCATCGTGCGGTTCCTGGGCTCAGCCCGATGCGGGACGGGGAAGGCCGATTTCCCCAACGAACCTCCAGGCCTCAGCGGTGACGGAGGCGATGACTGAAAGGAGAATGGCCCAGTGAACTTCCACATTCGGAATGCCGTCCTCTCTTTCGCTGTTTTTTCCCTTCTCTTCGCCTTCCCCGCCTATGCAACGACCTACACGATCAAGACCTACAGCTATCAAGGGGAGCCCCTCGCGGGGCAGCTCGTGTTCGGCCGGCTCTGCGACCGGACGCTCTCCGATACAACTGATGCGAACGGGGAGGCGACTTTGGAATGGGTCCTCACCGGGGTCCCGGAGGCCCGCTCCGAACGGGGCTCCTGGGGCGCCGTCAAGAGGCTTTTCCACGTTGGCACGCCGGCGAAGACGAGTGTCTCTCCCTCCGACTTGTTGAACGGCCAGGTTATGATTGATGGGAATAGTGTGTATTGGAATTGGCTGAGAGATTTTGGAATAAATGCAAATGACAACCAGACAGTATGCGTGATGATAACGCCCAAACAATATCGCGGCGTTAGTGATTTTGATGTTGCTCTTATGAAAGTACTCTATGATGTTCCAGTGCTTGGAAATGACAACAAATGGCATCCTACTGCGAATTTTCCGCTGAAGGTTGATGGGTATTATGTTGCATCATTGCCTCATCGTCCCCTAAATTCAACAGAAATTGGATATATTACAAGTGCTATTGATGATATTAATGCAAGATGCGATTCTATTATTCCAGGACCAGCTCTTGCGTGGGCTCCTGGTGAGGTCAATCCTGAGGAAGATAATATTTATATCTATATTTTAAATATGAATTCATCTGATTTTAATATTATTCCAGAGACGCAGGAAATAGAAGCAGTTACGATTTACTATAAGCCCGGAAGTTTGGGAATAGGCAACTGGAGGATTTGTGCACACGAGTTGGCAAGAGCTATTTCTGGTATTAGTGGAAATTCTTCTGATTCCAGACTTGGCATATTGCAGGTTAGTCCTCAGCCTTGGACCAGTTCAGATATCTCTTACATTGCCTGGGGAAGAGATAAAACAAGGAGAACAGAAGAACTTAGAAATGATGCCCAAGCTATTGAGTTCAATCAATAAATCAATACCTCCTTTTCTCCAAAGAACAGATAATCTTGCCCAGGAAGTGGAACTCTCAAGAATTCACAGCAGGCAATGCTCCAATTTCCGGATTCTCCTGGGGGAGAGAAATCCTCAAGACACCACCCTAAATCATTCATGAACCCAGGCTGTGCAAGTGTCTCATTGGTCTGGCAATTATGCTGTGTCTCGTTCTCAAACCCATAATCGCACAATTCCTGAACCGGTTCACAGCGTCCAAAATCTTCATTCCAAATGAAATTAATGGGACACCAAACACCACTTTCAATACAAGTAATGTCCACATCATCTTTGTTGGAAATGGTCGAAAAACGAGAATAGCATCTGCCAGGTTCGTTATCATTTTCAGAATACGCACAATCCTGTCCCACTCCCGTGAGCTTGTTGCAATTCGCATATGCCGGGAGAGGTGTTGTGGTATTGCACGCTCTTCCGAGCACAATGGCTTTGCTCATGTCAGTAAACCACCCGCACTTCATCTCCTGATTACCGCACCAAGGTATTCCTTCCATCGGCGGCTTGATTTCTGGTCCGACGCTGGTGATGTTTAAGTAGTCAAAGTAGACTGGCTCAAGGCTTCCGAGCTGTGCTCTTCCGACCATGAGCGTGCTTTGGTTGTTTAGGAGTATTGGGTCTGGAAGTGTGGGATGATCTTGGTGCCAGGCTACGGAATCCTGCCGCCTTCCTAAGAAGTCTCGTGGCCCGGCGCCGAATCCGCGCTACACGTGCTCCGTTCCGCACGTTCGGAACGTTCCCGACCTCCCCCTCCGGCAGGTGGACAGTTCCCTCACTCCAAAACGTGGGGGGGTGGAGACGTCGCGAATTATCGGAACTTGTTTCTCTACCGGTTCTCTTCATGATCCAGTTCCTCCGGCATGGAGTCGAGAACCGATACGCACGATTCGTCTCCAGTCCCTGTCTTCTGGCGTAAGCAAATCGAGCGCGAGGTTCCGCGAGTTCGGAACGTCCCCGATCTCTCCGTCCGCGATCTCTCTGCGGGGAAGGCCGCCGAGCCGTCCAGGCCCTGGGCGGCCTTTCGGTCGCGCCGCCCAACCGGTGGGCGGGGGCGCGTTCGCGCCCTTTGGGCCGCCTCGCTCGATGAGTCGCTCCCTCTTGCACTTGCCGGCGGCGGTCTTGGCGTTCGGCGGGGGGAACGGATCCTGCTTCGACCGGTCCCGAGAACCGGCCCGCGGGAGGGAGGTGATGCGGCCGCAAGAGAACCGGGCGTCGAATGGGATGGGATGTGCGGATGAAGGGAAGGAGTGAGGATTCGATGAGGTTGCTTTCGATCGCAATGATCGCGCTTCTGGTCCTCGTGTTCGCGCCGGCGGCGCGGGGGGCTTCGCCCGGGGACGTCGTGATCACCGAGATCATGCAGAACCCGGACGCGGTGAGCGACACGTACGGGGAGTGGATCGAGCTCTACAACACGACCGCGGCCGGGATCGACATCAACGGATGGGTGATCGGGGATGGGGGGAGCGAGGCGCACACGATCGCCGCGGGCGGCTCGCTCGTGATCCCCGCGGGCGGGTTCCTGGTGCTCGGGCGGAACGACGACCCGGCGGTGAACGGCGGGTATACCTGCAACTACAAGTACTCGGCGATCACGCTTGGCAACGCGGCGGACCGGGTGGTGATTCGGCAAGGAACGACGACGATCGATTCGGTCGCGTACGACGACGGCGCGACCTTTCCGGATCCGACCGGCGCCTCGATGGAGTGCATCGATCCGCTCGCGGACAACCGCGTCGGGTCGAACTGGGCGGAGTGCGTGGTCTCGACGTATGGGGCCGGGGATTACGGAACGCCGGGCGCTCCGAACGACGCGTGGGGCGTTCCCTCGGGCCCTCCGGTGATCAGCGGGACGCGCCATGAGCCGGCGTATCCGAGCTCCGCGGACACGGTGCTCGTGTCGTCGGAGGTTCGGGACGATGAGGGGATCTCCCAGGTCTGTCTCTATTACCGGGTGAACGGCGGCGCCTCGCAGATGACCGTGATGGCGGCCGGGTCGGGGAACTGGTTCGAGGGACTCATCCCCCCGGCGGCGGATGGGTCGAGCGTGACGTACTACGTCTGCGCGATCGACGCGGGAGGACACACTTCGTACGATCCGGCCGGAGCGCCGGCCGAGACGTACGGCTACACGGTGGAGGACCATCTTCCGACCGTCGTCATCAACGAGATCCTCGCCTCTCCGCAGGGGGACGCGAACAACGACGGGATCATCGACGCGTATCAGGACGAGTTCATCGAGCTTTACAATCCGGGCGCGACGAGCGTGGACGTCTCAGGTTGGACTCTGTCGGACGACGACTCTCCGACCGGCGCGTTCATCTTTCCGACCGGGACCGTGATCCCGTCGCACGGGTTCCTCACTCTGTTCGGCGGCGGATCGCCCCAGGGGTTCGAGGGTCCGGTCTTCGCCGACGACGGACGGATCGGGAACGGTCTCTCGAACAGCGGGGACACGGTGGAGCTTCGAAGGCAGGGCGAGCTGATCGACCAGCGCACGTATGGATCCGAGGGGAACCACGGCGAGTCGATGATCCGCTTCCCGGACGGCTACGGGGATTGGACGCGTCCCTCGCTCGAGGGCTTCGACTGGGACTATAGCCCGCAAGCCTCCAACGGCGGGAGCGTCACCTGGACGACCGGAAAGAGTTGGGGGGCGATCAAGAGGCTTTTCCAGGAAGCGGACGAGTAGCGGCTGATACAACTGTGGGGCGGGGCCCGCGGCCCGTGCGCGGGCCCCAAGATTCGGGGAACGCGATCGGTTGCGGGCGGGTCGTCCGCCCGGGGGGTTGTTGTGGGCGCCGAGGCATGCCTTCCGCGCGCCTCCCCCACCGGACGGATTGTTTGGACCGTGACACCCCATGTGCTAGACTGCGCGGGAAAACGGTCCGCTATCCGGGTTTCCGGGGGGCGAGCAGATGTTGGCGATCCTCCTCGCGATCAGCGCCATCCCTTTCCTGATCGAGATGGTGCTTCTGGTTCGAGCGATCGCTTGGACCCGTCGGGAGAGAAGGGCGAGACGGCCCGTCTTCGGACCCCGCGTCGCCGTGATCGCCCCGCATTACGGATGGGACGCGCAGGCGGAAGCGAACGCGCGAGTGCTCCTCGACCAAAACTACCCCGGCGACTACCAAGTCTTCTTCGTCACACACGTCGACGTGGATGGGCGGCCCGATCGGTCGTACCGGCCCCTGCAGAGGCTCGCGTCCGCCGACACGCGCGCGCGCGTGCTCTTGGCCCCCAACGTGGTCGACAACGGTCTTGGGCGATCGCAGAAGGCGGAGAACCTCCTCACGGCGCTCGCCGCGGTTCCGGACGAGGTCGAGGTTTTCGCCTTCGTCGACGCGGACGCGGGGATTCACAGGGAATGGCTCGACCGGCTCGTGAGGCCGCTTCAGGACGAGGAGGTCGGGGTCGTCACCGGGGCCCGATTCTACGCGCCGATGGTTCCGAGCGTCGCCTCGTACACGGAAGCGGTGTGGGTAAACTTCCAGATCGCGCTCTACGGGGATCCCCGTATCGGGATGGTCTGGGGCGGGTCGTCGGCGATCCGGAGGGAGACCTTCGCGCGCGGAGAGATCCTTGCGCGATGGAAGAAGGCCCTCTTCGAGGATCAGCATCTGACGCGGGCGATGTCCGAGCTCAAAAAGAAGATTCACTTCGCGCCCGAGTGCGTCCCGGTGAACTACACGGCCGAGCGAGGATGGCGTCCGGTGATCGAGTTCACGAACCGCCAGATGGCGGTCACTTATTGGATGAAGCTTCGGCTCTCCTGGTGGCTCTGTCTCACGCACCTCCTCCCGAAGGGAGCGGTCTTCGCCGCCGCGATCCCCCTCACGGTTCATGCTCCCGAGCGGTACGGGGTTCTTCTCGCGGTGCCGTTTCTCGAATCGTTGAGCTATCTTCTCTTCACGCGCACGCTCCCCGAGAACCTCCGCAAGGACCGGAGGATCCGCCGCACGATGCTTCTCACGGCCCTCGCCGTTCCGGCGGCGATGCTGCTCGGAGGGGTCAACAGCCTCTGCGCCCCCTTCAAGCGATCGATCGTGTGGGGCGGGGTGCGTTACGCGCACCGGCATCCGGAGGGGTGCCGGATTCTCGGTCGCGTCCCCCGTCCGATCGAGGAGCCCCGCGAGAGCGCCTGGGAGGGGTTCCTGAGAAGGGCTCGGGCTCCCCTCGCGCGTCTCCTGCAGGTCGAGCCGGGCTTCCGCACGGGCGATCTCTCTGAGGAGGACTAGCATGGCCATCCGCAGCCGCATCCCCCCGAGGGGCTTCGTGCGAACGTTGGCGGCCGCGCTCGACGAAGATGGGATCGCCACGCGCACCTTCCTCCGGTATCAGGCCCTGAAGGAGATCTTCAACCTGCGCCACCCGCTCGGGGCGCGGCACGGGAAGGGAGACGGCGTGCAGCTCGTTTCCCTTCGGATCACGGACCGGTGCAATCTCCGGTGCCACTCGTGCGGGCAGTGGGGGGACAACGGCTACCTTTTGGACACGCCGTCCCGCGAGCTCCGGCGGCGCGAGGTTCCAATAGACATCTATCGTCGGTTCATCAACGAGATCGTGGCGGCCGGTTGGTCCCCCATCTGGTACGTGTGGGGGGGCGAGCCGATGCTCTACCCCGGCATCCTCGAGGTGCTCCGCGCCATCCACGAAGAGCGGATGCCGATCTCGCTCGTCACGAACGGGACGCGCGTCGCGGACCACGCGAAGGAGATCGTCGAGACCTGCCGGGTCTTCTACATCAGCGTCGACGGCCCGAACGCGGCGATCCACAACCGGCAGAGGCCCGGCGCGGGCGAGACGGCCGACAACTTCCGGGAGGTCGTCGCGGCGCTCGATGCGATCCGCGAGGAGAAGAAGAGACGCGGTTCGGTCTATCCGCTCGTCGTGCCGCTCTCCTGCATCACGAGCTACAACATCAATCATCTCGTCGATCTCTACCGCTTCGTCGCGGGCTACGCGGACGCGCACATCCTCTATCTCACCTGGTGGATCGACCCGGAGTCGGCGGAGGAGCACAGCCGGGAGTTCGAACGCCGCTTCGGCTTCCCGCCGAGGACCCACCTCGGCTGGATCGGAACGTGGAAGGACTTCGATCATCGTCTCGTGGCGGAGAAGCTCGATGCGATGCGCGCGCTCTCGAACGCAAGCGGGCGGTGCCCTCCGATCCCGATGCCGGCGCTGAAGACGCGCGAGGAGATCGAGCGCTACTACACGAACCACGCGGACGATTTCGGCTACGATCAGTGCGTCAGCATCTTCATGACGATGGAGATCGACAGCAACGGAAACGTCAGCCTCTGCCGGGACTATCACGACTACGTGATCGGCAACATCGCCCGGGACGACGTCCGGACGATGTGGAACAACGAGCGCGCTCGGCGCTTCCGCCGGTCGATCAGCACCGAGGGGATCCTGCCCGCTTGCCGGCGCTGTTGCGGGCTGATGGGGTTCTGATGGAGGGGAGCGCCGCCGGGCGGGACGAGCACGCGGCGATCGGGCGCTCGGCGGGAACGATCGGCGCCGCCACGCTCCTCTCGCACGTCTTCGGGATGGGCCGCGACGTCCTCTTCGCCTTTCTCTTCGGGACGTCTCTCCAGGCGGACGCCTTCAACCTGGCATTCTCCGTTCCGCAGTTTCTCCGGCGCCTTTTCGGCGAAGGGGTGATGAACGCCGCCTTCGTTCCGGTCTACACGCAACACCGGATCGCGAAGGGAGACGAAGAAGCGTCCCGCTTCGGGTCGAACGCGCTCGTCGTGCTCACGATCCTTCTCGTTCTTCTCGCGGCGCTCGCGGCATGGGCCGCGCCCTTTCTCGTCGGGCTCTACGCGCGCGGATGGCGGGAGGATGCCCTCCGCATGGAGGCAGCGGTCCGCTTTACGCGTTTACTGTTTCCATATCTCCTTTTCATCGGCCCCGCGGTCCTCGTGATGGGGATTCTGAACGCGCTCCGGCGCTTCGCGATCCCCGCCCTCTCCCCGGTTGCCTGGAACATCGGGATCGTCGCCTTCGGTTTCGCGGCGCTCGCGCTTCCGAAGAGCGGCTACGCGCGGATGGACCTCTTCTGCGCGGGAATCCTCTTCGGTTCGGTCTTGCAGCTTCTCGTGCAGGTTCCGGAGCTCCGCAGTGCGGGCTTTCGCTTTAGGCCGCGCGTCGACCTCGGGAGCCCCGAGCTTCGCGCGGTGGGGGCCCTCATGCTCCCCGGAGTTCTCGGGCTCGCCGTGGTGCAGATCAACGTGCTCGTCGATACTCTCTTCGCCACGCTCCTCGATGAAGGATCGGTGACCGCGCTCCGCCTGGGGAACCGCGTGATGTTCCTCCCGCTCGCGGTCTTCGCGACCGCCGTCGCTTCGGCGTCGCTCCCCTCTCTTTCCGCGCAGGTGGCGGAGGAGGGGATCGAGCGGGCGAAGAGAACCCTTTCCTACACGCTCCGGCTTCTCTTCTTCCTCCTCATCCCCGCCACAATCGGGCTCATGATTCTCCGCAGGCCGATCATCCGCCTCTTGTTCGTTCGAGGGGAGTTCGACGCGGGAAGCTCGCTCGACCTCACCTCGACCGCGCTCCTCTTGTACTCGCTCGGGCTCTTCGCGTTCGGCGGCGTGAAGGGGGTCTCGCAAGTCTTCTTCTCGATGCGGGACACGCGGACGCCGGTTGTCGTCGGCGCGATCGCGGCCGGCGCGAACATCCTCTTCGATCTTCTCCTCTATCGACCTCTCGCCGTCGGAGGGCTCGCGCTCGCGACCTCGCTCGCCGGGATGGCCAACTTCTTCCTCCTTCTCGGCCTTCTCGTCCGGCGCCACGGGAGACTCGGCGGCCCGTCGCTCGCCGGATCGTCTCTTCGAACCCTTGGTTCCTCTCTCGTGATGGGCGTCGTCCTGTGGATCGTGAGCGGCCGCCTCGATCCCGGCGGCGAACCGACGCTCGCCGCGCAGCTCCTCCACGTCGGGGGGAGCATCGCGGCCGGTCTTCTCGCCTTCCTCCTCGCCTCCCTCGTCCTCGGCAGGCGCGAGCTCGCCGAGATTCGGACGGCGGTGCTCCGGCGTTGAGAGAGCGAAGTGGCACGTACCGGGGCCGCATCGGAGGAATCTTTTGGCCCTCCTCCTTCGCACGGGGATCGGCTATGCTGGAGCCGTCGAATCTTTGGTGGCGCGGACGCTCCGCGCCGCGCAATCCGCAGCGGATGAAAGATCCACATGCCGTCCGGCGCTTCGCGCGGCCAACGTGCGGCCAGAACGAACGAGCGGCCCCGCGAGCGTGTTCACTGAACCGCCCGCTCCTCGTCCGCGGCGGACCGATGGAGAGTGACGTGGAGAGGATCGCCGGCGTCATCGAGTCGGTCGGCCGAACGCCTCTTGTCGAGCTCCGACGCGTCGTGCCTCGCGGATCCGCTCGCGTGTTGTTGAAGCTGGAGAGCCACAACCCGACTGGAAGCATGAAGGACCGCATGGCTCTCTCACTCATTGATCGCGCGATTCGCTCGGGCCGTCTCTCGCCGCCGGGAAGGGTGGTTGAGTACACAGGGGGAAGCACGGGGACGTCGCTCGCCTTCGTGTGTGCAGCACGCGGGCTCCCCATCACGCTCGTGACATCCGATGCGTTCAGCCGGGAGAAGCGCGACCACATGCGTGCCTTCGGAGCCGTCGTCCTGGAGCTTCCGAGCGAAGGAGGGAAGACCACCAAGGAGCTGATTCAGAAGATGATCGCAAGAGCAACGGAGCTCAGCGCCGAGCCCGGCACCTTCTATGCCGACCAGTTCAACAATCCCGATGCCGCCCTGGGTTACGCGCCGCTCGCGGATGAGCTGTGGGAGCAGTCGGGTGCACGGGTGGATGCCTTCGTTCAGTGCGTAGGTACCGCCCAGTGCATCTCAGGGGTCTCCGACGCTCTGCGCGCACTGCATCCAGGAGTTCAAATCATCGCCGTGGAACCTGCCGAGTCGGCCGTGCTGTCCGGTGGCGTGCCCGGTGCTCACAAGATCGAAGGGGTGGGACCGGGTTTCGTTCCTCCGAGGTGGAGAGAGGACTTGGCGGACGAGATTCAGCAGGTCTCCACCGCCGAGGCGAAAGAGATGACCCGTCGCCTGGCGGGTGAGGAGGCTGTGTTTGCCGGGACGTCCACGGGAGCCAACGTCGTCGCGGCATTGCGCGTAGCCCGGCGACTAGGGGCTGGTCGTACGGTGGCGACCTTGGCGTGCGACTCCGGGCTGAAGTACCTGTCGACCGATCTTTTCACGACCACCTAGTTTCGTAGCCCCGCACCGAAATCCTCTCTCTCCCCTCCTCGTCCCCCCGCGAATCGGACTATACTCCGCCGGAGGAGGGGAGCGATGAAGGCGGAGGATCTGGAGCGTCTTCCCGATCACCCGGGCGTCTATCTCATGAAGGACGCCGGCGGGCGCGTGATCTACGTCGGGAAGGCGAACAGCCTCCGGAAGCGGGTGCGGAGCTACTTCGGGCGCCGCCACGAGTCGGCGCGGCTTCGGGCCCTCGTCTCGCGCATCTGGAACGTGGAGACCTTCCTCGTCGATTCGGAGCTCGAGGCGCTCCTACTCGAGCTCAACCTGATCAAGGAGCACCGTCCCCGCTACAACGTCCGCCTGAAGGACGACAAGCGGTACCCGTACATCGAGGTCACCTTGGGCGAGCCGTTCCCGCGGGTCTTCGGGACGCGGCGCCCGGCCGCGGAAGGCTCGCTCCTCTTCGGGCCGTACACCGACGCGCAGGCGATGCACCGGGTCCTTCGCCTCATCCGGCAGGTTTTTCCGGTCCGCTCGTGCACGGCGGTTCTTCCTTCACGTGCCGTCCGTCTCTGCTTCGATTATCAAATCAAGAAGTGTTCGGGCCCGTGCGAGGGGAAGGCGTCCGAGGAGGAGTACCGCCAAATGATCGATCGCGTGATCCTTCTCCTCAAGGGGAAGAACCGGACTCTGGTCGAAGAGCTTCGCCGGGAGATGGCGCGCGCCTCGGAGGATCGCCTCTACGAGAAGGCGGCGATCCTCCGGGACCAGATCGCGGCGGTCGAGCGGGTGATCGAGCGGCAGAGGATGAGCGCGAGCGACCCGGCTGACCGGGACGTGGTCGCGCTGTCGGAGGGGGACGGCGAGCTCGTCGCCGTGCTCCTTCGCGTCCGCGAGGGGAAGATGACCGGGAAGGAGACCTTCCCCCTCCAGGCGGGGGCGGAGGAGGAGGCGCTCGGCCCGTTCCTCAAGCGGCTCTACGAGAAGGCCCCGGCGATTCCTCCGGAAATCCTCGCCGACCGGGAGGCGGCGGATCGCGAGACGATCGAGGCGTGGCTCGCCTCGCGCGCGGGCTTTCGCGTGCGGCTCCTCGTTCCGAGCCGCGGGGAGAAGAAGCGGCTCGTCGATCTCGCCCGCGCGAACGCGGCGCACGAGCGGCAAGCGCTCCTCGTGCGGAAGCTCGCCCGGAAGGACCGGTCCTTCGAGGCGCTCCGAGAGATCCGGCGGGCGCTCGAGCTCGCGCGCATCCCGCGCCGCATCGAGTGCTTCGATTGTTCGAACCTCGGTGATCGAGACCTCGTGGGATCGTCGGTGTCGTTTCGGGACGGGCTTCCGGAAAAGGCTAGGTACCGGCGGTATCGGATTCGGACCGTGAAGGGGATCGACGACGTCGCCTCGATCGGCGAGATCGTGGGACGGCGCTTCCGCCGCCTTCTCGCCGAGGGGGATCCGCTCCCCGATCTCGTCCTCGTCGATGGGGGGAAGGGACAGCTCGCGGCGGCGTGCGCCGCGCTCCGTGAGGCGGGGGCGGAGGGGACGGAGGCCGCCTCGCTCGCGAAGAGGGAGGAGGAGGTCTTCCGTCCGGGGGTCTCCGAGGCGATCCGCCTCCCGAACGGGCCGGGCCTTCGGCTTCTTCAGAGGATCCGGGACGAGGCGCACCGCTTCGCGATCACTTATCAGAGGCGGCGGCGGGCGGAGGGGACGGAGCGGAGCGCGCTCGACGCGGTCCCCGGCCTCGGCGCGGAGCGGAAGCGCGCGCTTCTCCTCCGCTTCGGGTCGGTGGCGCGCGTTCGCGCCGCAACGGCGATCGAGATCGCCAGGGTTCGGGGGATCGGGCCGATTCTCGCCGAACGAATCCGCGCGCACCTTCGGGGAGCGGAACGATGAGCGCGCCCGGCGTCCCCCCGCTCCGCCACGCGCTCCGCGATTTCCTGGTTCATCTGAAGACCGAGCGGGCGCTCGCGGCGAACACGATCGAGAGCTACCGACGGGATCTCGAGCGCTACACGCGCTTTCTCGAGGAGGAAGGGGTCGTGGAGCCGGAGGCGATCGGCCCCGAGGAGGTCGCGCGTTTCGCGGAGCGGGAGGGACGCGCGGGCCTCTCCGCGCGCACGCTCGCGCGCCGCCACTCGTCCCTCCGCGCCTTCCATCGGTTTCTCATAGAGGAGAAGATCCTCGCGGGGGACCCGACCTCGGTTCTTCTCCCCCCGCGCCTCCCCTTCCGCCTTCCGCACGCGCTCCCGGTTCGGGACGTGGAGCGGCTTCTCGAGGGGATCCGCCCGTCGGGGCCGATCGCGATCCGCGACCGGGCGATGCTCGAGTTCCTCTACGCGACCGGGCTTCGCGTCTCCGAGCTCGTCGCGTTCCCCGTGCGCGGTCTTCTCCGCCGGGAAGGGTACGCGCGCTGCGTGGGGAAGGGGGGGAAGGAACGGGTTGTTCCGGTCGGACGCCGCGCGAAGGAAGCGGTCGAGGCGTATCTCGACCGGGCGCGGCCCGCCCTCGTCCGGGGGAGGACCACCGAGGCGCTCTTCGTGAACCACCGCGGGGGGCCCTTGAGCCGGATGGGGGTTTGGAAAGCCCTCCGGAAGCGCGCGCGCGAGGCGGGGATCGAGGGGAAGCTCTCGCCGCACACGCTCCGGCATTCGTTCGCGACGCATCTTCTCGAGGGGGGCGCCGGTCTTCGCGACGTGCAGGAGATGCTCGGCCACAGCGACATCTCGACGACCCAGCTCTACACCGCGGTCGATCGGACCTACCTCAAGGAGGTTCACCGGACCTTCCACCCGCGCGGTTGACCGCGCGCCGCGCGGAACGGGAAAAGGGTGGAACAACCGGCGGGCGCTGTGCTTCAATACCTCGGCACGGGGAGGGCGTGATGGCTCCGATGACGGAAGAGGTCCGCGGGACCGGCTACAAGGTCGAGCTCGAGGCCTTTCAAGGCCCCTTGGATCTTCTTCTCTATCTCATCAAGAGAGACGAGATCGACATCTACGACATCCCGATCGCTCGGGTGACGGAGCAATACCTCGCGCACATCCGCCTGATGCAGATGCTCGACCTCGAGGTCGCGGGGGAGTTCCTCGTCATGGCGGCGACCCTGATGAGGATCAAGGCGAAGATGCTTCTCCCGCGTCAGGAGGTCGAGGAGGGCGAAGAGGAAGAGGACCCGCGCGAGGAGCTCGTCCGCCGGATCCTTGACTATCGAAGGTTCAAGGCGGCCGCGGAGAACCTCCGGACGCGCGCGGAGGCGAGGAGCCTTCTCGTCGGGCGCGCCGCGCCGGAGGAGGAGGACGGCGAGCCGGACGAGCCGGAGGAGGTGCTCATCCCGGTCGACTTGGGAGGGCTGCTCCGCCTCTTCGCGGAGGTCATGCGGCGGACCCCCCGCCTCGAGCCGTACGAGGTGATCCTCCACGAGTACACCTTGGAGGAGCAGATCGAGCGGATCGAGAGCGCCCTCCGGTCGGCCGAGGAGGTCGAGTTCGAGCGTCTGTTCGAGCCGGAGGCGAAGAGGGCGGAGATCATCGTGACGTTCATCGCCCTTCTGGAATTGCTTCGCCTCCAAAGGATCTCGCTCGTCCAGGCGGGGCTTTTCGGGCGGATCCACATCCGCCGCCGAACGGAAACCGAAAATGGAAACGGGAACGGAAACGGGGACGAACCTCAGCACGAAACGGATTCTTGAGGCGCTTCTCTTCGCCGCCGACGGGCCCTTGAAGCCGAAGGAGGTCCGGGCGCTTCTCCCGGAGACGGCGCCGCGGGAGATCGCGGAAGCGTTCGCGGAGCTCCGGGAGGGGTACGACCGGGAGGGGCGGAGCTTCGAGCTCGCCGAGGTCGAGGGGGGCTGGCAGCTCTTCACGCGGCGGGAGTTCTTCCCCTGGGTGCGGAGGATGCGGAGCGACCTTCGGACCATGCGTCTCTCGCGGGCTGCGGTCGAGACGCTCGCGATCATCGCCTACCGCCAGCCGGCGACGCGCGCCGAGATCGAGCACATCCGCGGCGTCGACGCGGGGGGAGTGCTCCGCACCCTCCTCGACCGGAACCTGATCACCCTGAAGGGGCGGGCGGAGGGGGTGGGGCGTCCTCTCCTCTACGGAACCACCGATTTCTTCCTCAATCATTTTGGCCTCAAGAGTCTAGAGGAGCTTCCGAAGGTTGAGGAGCTCTCCGAGATCATGAAGGCGGACGAGCGGCTCTCGGTCGAAGAGGAGGTCGAAGAACTGCTCGCCGCGCGGAGAGAGCGGGCGGAGGGGGCGGGCGGATCGGAGACGGACGAGGATCCGGAGCTCCCGCGGGAGGGTCGGGAAGAAGGGGGAGAGGGGGAGCCGTACGATGAACCTCCCTCCGGAACGTTCTAAGGAAGAGGGGATCCGGATCAACCGGTTCCTCGCCTCCGCCGGGCTCGGCTCGCGGCGGAAGGTGGAGGAGCTCGTCCTCCGGGGGCGCGTCACGATCAACGGGCGCGTGGTTCTGGATCTTGCCGCCCGGGTCGATCCGGAGAGGGACCGGGTGCGCGTCGGGGGGAGGATCGTCGTTCCGCCCCGCCGCGTCCTCTACGTCCTCCTGCACAAGCCGGTCGACTGCCTGACGACGACGCGCGACCCCGAGGGACGCCGCACGGTCTATGACTACCTGCGCGGGCTCCCGGCTCCGGTCCTCCCCGTGGGCCGGCTCGACCGAATGAGCGAGGGGCTCCTGCTTCTCACGAACGACGGACCGCTCGCGTTTCGTCTCACGCACCCCCGTTATCGCGTCGAGCGGATCTATCGGCTTTGGGTGGATGGAGAGATGAGCGACGCCCAGGTGCGGCGCTTCCAAGCCGGCGTGCGGATCGACGGGAGGCTCGCGCGGCCGAGCGAGGTTCGCCTCGTTCATCGCACGAGGAAGCGAACGGTTCTCGAGGTCGTGCTCGCCGAGGGGCGGAACCGCGAGATCCGGAGGATCTCGAGGGAGCTCGGGCTTCGGGTCGAGCGCCTCGTGCGGGTTCAGCTCGGGCCCCTCTCCCTCCGCGGCCTCGGGCCCGGCGAGTGGCGCCTTCTCGGAGAGAAGGAAGCGGACCTCCTCCGGCGGATGGTCCGTCTCGGGGTGAGCTGACGGGGATGATCCTTCACCTACGAAAGAACGTGTCCGCTCGGGACAAGAAGGACCTCCTTCGGCGGCTCGCCCTCCGGGGGGTGCAGGTCCACTACTCGCCCGGATCGGACGAGACGATCCTCGCGGCGATCGGCGACCGGCAAGCGATCGAGGAGGAGAACCTCGGCGCCCACCCGGCGGTCTCCCGTCTCGTCCCCCTCGACACCTCGTTCAAGCTCGCGAACCGGGAGTTCCGTCCGGAGCGGGCGGAGGTGCGGGTGGGGGATCTCGCCTTCGGCGGAGCGCGCATCCACGTGATGGCGGGCCCTTGCTCGGTCGAGAACCGGGAGGACCTCCTCGCCCTCGCGCGGGAGCTGAAGGATGGGGGAGCGAGCGTGCTCCGCGGCGGCGCGTTCAAACCCCGCACGTCTCCCTACAGCTTTCAGGGGCTCGGCGAGGAGGGGCTCCGGATCCTCGCGGAAGCGCGCGCGGAGACCGGTCTTCTCGTCGTGACCGAGGTGATGGACACGCGCGACGTTGAGCTCGTCTGCCGCTACGCGGACATCGTGCAGGTCGGCGCGCGGAACGTGCAGAACTTCGCCCTCCTCAAGGAGGTCGGACGGGCTCGCAAGCCGGTCCTCCTCAAGAGAGGGATGATGACCACGATCAACGAGTACCTCATGTCGGCGGAGTACGTCATGTCGGGGGGGAACTACGAGGTGATCCTCTGCGAGAGGGGGATCCGCTCCTTCGATTCCGCGACGCGCAACATGATGGACCTCGCGTCGGTCCCGCTCATCCACCACTGGAGCCACCTGCCGATCATCGTCGACCCGTCGCACGGAACCGGGCATTGGCGCTGGGTGTCGCCGCTCGCCCTCGCCGGGGTGGCGGCCGGAGCGGACGGGCTCATGATCGAGGTGCACGCGCGGCCGGAAAGGGCCTACTCGGACGGCGACCAGTCGCTCCTTCCGGAGCGCTTCCGGAACCTGATGCGCGACCTTCGAAAGATCGCCGCCGTGGTCGGAAGAACCCTCGGATGAACCGCGAGACCCGCTTCCGCGTGTCGCCGGGGCCGGCCCCGCGCGGCGCGATCGCCGTTCCCGGGGACAAGTCGATGACCCACCGGGCGCTCCTTCTCGGGGCGCTCGCCGAGGGGGAGACGCTCGCGGCGGGGCCGAACCGGGGGGCGGACTGCCGGGCGACCGCCGCCGCGCTCCGCCGCCTCGGGGTCCCGATCGAGGAGAGCGCCGAGGGGTTCCTCGTCCGGGGGAGCGGAGGGGATCTTCGCGAGGCGGAGAGCCCGCTCGACTGCGGCAACTCGGGGACCGGCGCGCGCCTTCTCGCCGGCCTTCTCGCCGCCGAGGCTTTTCCGTCGACGATCGACGGGGACGCGTCGCTCCGGCGCCGCCCGATGCGGCGGGTCGTGGAGCCGCTTCGCGCGATGGGGGCGCGGATCGATGGGCCCGACGGGGGCGCGCGCCTTCCGCTCACGATCCGGGGAGGAAGCCTCCGCGGCATCGTCCATCGGACCGAGGTCGCCTCGGCGCAGGTGAAGACGGCGGTCCTTCTCGCGGGCCTCCGCGCGTCCGGCCGAACGACGGTCGTCGAGCCGAGCCTCTCGCGCGACCACACCGAGCGGATGATCGCGTATCTCGGCGGGCGCGTGGAGCGCGAGGGGCTCCGGACGACGGTCGAGGGGGGGACGCGCCTTCGGGGGGCGCGCATCGAGGTGGGGGGCGATCCCTCTTCGGCCGCCTTCTTCGTGACCGCGGGTCTCGTCGTCCCCGGCGGCGAGGTCGTCGCGGAGGGGATCGTGGACAACCCGACCCGAACCGCGTTTCTTGATGTGCTCGAGCGGATGGGAGGGCGGATCGAGCGGGAGCGGGCGGAGACGATCGGGCCCGAGGGGCGGATCCACGTGCGGGCGCGCGCACGCGCGCTTTGCGGAACCGTGATCGAAGGGGATGAGGTTCCCCGCCTGATCGACGAGATCCCGATCCTCGCGGTGGCGGGGGCGCTCGCGGAGGGGGTCTTCGAGGTGCGCGACGCGGCGGAGCTTCGCGTCAAAGAGAGCGACCGGATTCGGCTCGTCGTCACGATGCTCCGCGCGTTCGGCGTGGAAGCGGAGGAGCGGGCGGACGGGTTCGTCGTGCGGGGGGGCGGAGCGCTTCGCGGGGCGCGCGTCGCGAGCGGCGGCGACCACCGGATCGCGATGGCGGCGGCGATCGCGGGGCTCGCCGCGCGGGGCGAGACGATCGTCGAGGAGACCGCGTGCGTGGCGACCTCCCTCCCCGAGTTCCTCGCGCTCGCGGCGGATCTCGGGCTCGGGGAGGCGCTCGCGGAGGAAGAGATGTGAGCCTCGTGGTCGCGATCGACGGGCCGGCCGGATCGGGGAAGACCACGACCGCGCGGGCGGTGGCGGAGCGGCTCGGCTATCGCTACCTCGACACCGGGGCGCTCTACCGGGCGCTCGCGCTCGCCGTGATCCGTTCAGGGATCAAGGATCCGCACGGAGAGGGAGCGCTCGCGATCTGCCGGGCGGCGCGCGTGCGGCCCGAGTGGAGAGGGCGGGCGATGCGCGTTCTCCTCGACGGAGAGGACGTGAGCGAAGAGGTCCGCTCTTCGGAGGTGACCAGGCTCGTCTCCCCTCTCTCCGCGCGGCCCGAGGTGCGCGCCCTTCTCGTCGACCTCCAGCGCGAGGCAGGGCGCGAGGGGGGGATCGTGGTCGAGGGGAGGGACATCGGGAGCGTCGTCTTTCCCGAGGCGGGCCTCAAGGTGTTCCTCGTGGCCGACCCGGAGGAGCGGGCGCGGCGGCGCTGGAGGGAGCTCGAGGCGTCCGGGGTTCCCGCGAGCCTGGAGGAGATCCGGCGCGCGATCGACGAGAGGGACCGGCGGGACTCCGGGCGGAGCGTGGCGCCGCTCGTCCGTGCGAAGGACGCGGTGGAGATCGACACGACCCCCCTCACGATCGACGAGCAGGTCGATCGGATCGTCCGGCTCGCGCGGGAGGCCGGCGCGTGAAAACGCTCTACCGGGTGAGCTGGACGGCGGCGCGCGCGCTCGTGAAGGCGGTCTACGGCTTCCGCGTGGAGGGGACGGATCACATCCCTCGGGAAGGGGGGATGATCCTCGCCGTGAACCACGTCTCCTCGGCCGATCCGGTGATCGCCGGCCTCGGCGTTCCGCGGGAGCTCCACTTCTTCGCCAAGAGGGAGCTTTTTCGGAACCCTCTTCTCGGGGGTCTCATCCGCGCGCACAACGCGCTCCCCGTCGACCGGGGAGAGGTCGAGAGGCGGACGCTCGAGAGGGTGATCCGCCTCCTCGCGGAAGGTGGAGCGCTTCTCGTCTTCCCTGAGGGGACCCGCTCCCGGGACGGAACGATCGGCGCGGGGCGCCCCGGGGTGGGCATGATGGCCCTCGCCGCCTCGGTCCCGATCGTGCCGGCCTACCTTCGGGGGACGCGCCGAATGGGCGGGTCGCTTGTTCGGAGAGGACACCTCGGCGTCTTCTTCGGGCCGCCGCTCGATCCGGGGTCGATCCCGGGGGCGAACCGGAAGGAGCGCTACCGGAAGATCGCCGAGGAGACGACCCGCCGGATCCGCGCCCTCCAGTCGAAATATGGCTGGCGCGAAGGGGGGAGGGTGCTCTAAGATAAGAGATTGCCCTCGTGGAGGGCGAATCGTTCCGTATGAGGAGGAAGAGAATCGGTATGGAGTGGAACCAGGAAGGGAGACGCGCGGGCCGGGGCCGCCCGTACGACGACGACGCGGACGACCGCGACGAGGACGGGCGCGCGGACGGAGGGGACGGGGGAAGGGACGAAGGTCCCCGTCCGGCGCGGATCAAGTTCGTCAACATCGACGAGGAGGACGGAGAGGAGACATCCGCGGATCTTCAGCAGATGCTCGGCGTGTACGAGGAGTCGATGCGGGAGATCGAGGAGGGCCAGATCGTCACCGGGACGGTCCTCCGGGTCGGCGAGAACGAGGTGATGGTCGACGTCGGCTTCAAGTCGGAGGGGGTGATCGCTCTCTCCGAGTTCCCCGAGCCGATCAACATTCGCGTGGGGGATCGGATCGACGTCTATCTCGAGAAGCTGGAGAACCAGGACGGTCTCGTCGTCCTCTCGAAACAGAGGGCGGATTTTCTCCGGGTCTGGGGGCGAATCAAGGACTCGTACGACGCGGGCTCGATCGTGGACGGACGGCTCGTCCGCCGGATCAAGGGGGGCGTCGTCGTCGACCTCTTCGGGGTCGAGGCGTTCCTTCCGGGCTCCCAGGTCGCTCTTCGCCAGGTTCCCAACCTGGACGATCTGATCGGTCAAGTGTTTACGTTTAAAATTATCAAGCTGAACAAGCGGCGCCGCAACATCGTCGTCTCGCGCCGGGTGGTCCTCGAGGAGGAGCGGAACAAGAAGAAGGAGCGCCTGATCGGCGAGCTGGAGAAGGGGCAGATCCGCGAGGGGGTCGTGAAGAACATCACCGACTTCGGCGCCTTCGTCGACCTCGGGGGGATCGACGGGCTCCTTCACATCACCGACATGTCGTGGGGCCGGATCGGGCATCCGTCCGAGGTCGTGAACATCGGCGAGACGATCCGGGTGAAAGTCCTCGAGTTCGACCGGGAGAAGGAGCGGATCTCGCTCGGCCTCAAGCAGCTCACCGCCTATCCGTGGGAGGACGTCGAGTCGCGCTACCCGGTCGGCGCGCGCATCAAGGGGCGGGTCGTGTCGATCACCGACTACGGCGCCTTCGTGGAGCTCGAGAAGGGGGTCGAGGGGCTGATCCACGTCTCGGAGATGTCCTGGACGCGCCACATCCGCCATCCCTCGAAGGTCCTCGGGGTCGGAGACGAGGTGGAGGCGGTCGTGCTCAAGGTCGACCGCGAGGCGGAGAAGATCTCGCTCGGCCTGAAGCAGACCGAGCCCGATCCGTGGCTCACGATCGAGCAGCGCTATCCGGTCGGCTCGCGGCTCTCCGGAAAGGTCCGGAACCTCACGAACTTCGGCGCGTTCGTCGAGCTCGAGGAGGGGATCGACGGGCTCGTTCACATCTCCGACATGTCGTGGACGAAGAGGATCAAGCACGCGAACGAGATCGTGAAGAAGGGGGACCTGGTCGAGGTGATGGTCCTCAACATCGACAAGGAGAACCGGCGCATCTCGCTCGGCCTGAAGCAAGTCCAAGAGGATCCGTGGGACCACATGGAGATCCGGCATCCCGAGGGATCGACGGTGGAAGCTTCGGTCGTCAAGGTGTTGGACAAAGGGGTCGTGGTCGATCTCGGCGGCGACGTGGAGGGGTTCGTTCCCCTCTCGCAGATTCCGGACGAGATCCTTCGTGATTCGAAGGAGGGCCTCGCGCCGGGGAGGAATCTCGACCTTCGCGTCGTGCGGGTCGATCCGCAGAACCGGAGGATCGTGCTGTCGGTGAAGGCGTTCCTCCAGCAGGAGGAGCGGGACGAGGTGGATGGCTATGCGCGCCGCCATTCGGGAAGCGCGAAGACGACGATCGCGGATCTCGTCGACTTCTCGAGAGGCGCGGACGACGACGAGGAGGAGGACCGATAGGCCTTGACAGGGGCCGCCCCGGGCCTATAATCGACTCACTCATGGGACGTATCTTTCGGGAAATCGGGCGATTAGCTCAGTTGGTTAGAGTGCTTGCTTGACATGCAAGAGGTCACTGGTTCAAGTCCAGTATCGCCCACCATTGCGATCCGGTCCGAGGGAGGGAAGGACCCCGCGCGCGGCGGGGCCCCGGACACGGGTCTCTTTTTGTCTTGAAGCGCGGCCGGCCGGGAGGCGGCGCGCGCGGGGGGATCGGCGCGTGTCCGGAAAGGATCTGAGCCCCGAGGCGTACGAGGTCTACCGGCACTCGGCGTCCCACCTGATGGCCTCGGCGATCGAGAGGCTCTATCCGGGGGTTCGTTTCGCGATCGGTCCGCCGACGCAGGAGGGGGAGAAGTTCGGCGGGGTCGGCTTCTACTACGATCTCGATATGGAGCACGCGCTCACCCCGGAGGATCTGCCGCGGGTCGAGGAGGAGATGCGGAAGCTCGCGGCGGCGGATCTCCCCTTCGTGCGGGAGGAGGTCGCGCGGGGCGAGGCGATCGCGCTCTTCGGGAAGAGGGGGCAGAACTACAAGGTGGAGATGCTCCGGGAGATCCCGGACGGGGAGCCGATCACGCTCTATCGCCACGGGGATTTCGTCGATCTCTGCCGCGGCCCGCACCTCGCGCGCACCGGGGAGATCCGGTCGTTCCGGCTTCTCTCCGTCGCCGGGGCGTATTGGCGCGGGGACGAGACGAAGCGGATGCTCCAGCGGGTTTACGGGGTCGCCTTCCCCGACGAGGAGTCGCTGGAGGCATACCTCCGCAATCTCGAGGAAGCGGAGAAAAGGGACCACCGGAAGCTCGGGAAGGAGCTTGATCTCTTCTCGATCGACGAGCGTTTCGGGCCCGGGCTCATCTTCTGGCATCCGAAGGGGGCGCGCGTCCGGAACGAGATCGAACGCTTCTGGTATGAAGAACATTTTCGGAATGGGTACGACGTCCTCTACACCCCCCACCTCGCCAAGGAAAGGCTCTGGGAGGTGTCGGGGCACATGAGCTTCTACCGGGAGCGAATGTACTCGCCGATGGATATCGACGGGACGAACTACATCGTGAAGCCGATGAACTGCCCGTTCCACATCCACGTGTACCAGAGCCGGCTTCGGAGCTATCGGGATCTTCCGCTCCGCTGGGCGGAGCTCGGGACCGTGTATCGCTACGAGCAGTCGGGGGAGCTCCACGGTCTGAAGCGCGTGCGCGGGTTCACGCAGGACGACGCGCACGTCTTCTGCACGCCGGAGACGCTCGCGGACGAGATCGCCAGGGTTCTCGCCTTCACGCTCCACATGCTCCGGACCTTCGGCTTCCACGCGTTCGACGTCTACCTCTCGACGCGGCCGGAGAAGTCGGTGGGGAGCGAGGCGGATTGGGAGGCGGCGACCGCGGCCCTTCTGGCGGCGCTCGAGGAATCGGCGCTCCCCTTTACGGTCGACCCGGGGGAGGGGGTCTTCTACGGGCCCAAGATCGACGTCAAGATCCGCGACAGCCTCGGGCGGTCGTGGCAATGCTCGACGATCCAGGTCGACTTCAACCTCCCGGAGCGGTTCGATCTTTCGTATCGCGGAGCGGACGGGGCCGAGCACCGTCCGATCATGATCCATCGGGCGCTTCTGGGGAGCTTCGAGAGGTTCTTCGGATGTCTCGTCGAGCACTTTGCCGGGGCGTTCCCCGTGTGGCTCGCGCCCGAGCAGGCGCGTCTCCTTCCGGTCTCCGAGAAGGAGAACGACTACGCGGCCCGGGTGGGGGAGAAGCTTCGCGCGGCCGGCGTTCGCGCGGTCCTCGACGACGCGAACGAGACGCTCGGAAACAAGATCCGGAAAGGACGCGAGGAGAGGATCCCGTATCTTCTGATCCTCGGGGGGCGGGAGGCGGCGGCGGGGACCGTCTCCGTCCGGAAACGCGGGGAGGGGGAGACGGGCGTCCTCACGGTGGACGAGTTCCTGGAGAGGATTCGGGGCGAGATCGAGCGGCGGGAGACGGGGCTCGCCCCGAGGGAGGAGAAGCGATCAAACCGATAGAAGTCCGGGTGAACCGGAGGATCCGCGTTCCGATGGTGCGTCTGGTCGGGGACGACGGCGAGCAGATCGGGATCGTCCCGACCGAACAGGCGCTCGCGATGGCCGAGGAGAAGGGGTTGGATCTCGTGGAGGTCGCCTCGAGCGCTCGGCCGCCGGTCTGCCGGATCATGGACTACGGAAAGTTCAAATATCAACAAGCAAAGCGGGCCCAAAAGGCGAAGCGGAAGCAGCACGTCACGCACCTGAAGGAAGTCAAGCTCCGCCCGAAGATCGAGGAGCACGATTACCAGTTCAAGCTTCGGAACGCGATTCGGTTCCTCGAGGAGCGGGACAAGGTGAAGCTGACGATCCTCTTCCGCGGGCGGGAAATGGCCCACCTCGACATCGGGCGCCGGATCCTCGAGCGCTTCGTTCGGGACGTGGGGGAGGCCGGCGCGGTGGAGGTCCCCGCCCGGATGGAAGGACGGACGATGACGCTCGTCCTCTCGCCGAAGGGACGCCCGAAGACGCCCGAGCGGAAGACGGAGAAGGCCCCCGCCCTCGAGGAGAGCGGGGCCGGCGAGAGAAACGAATAGACGAATAATGAATGGGTCAAGGAATCTTCCGGACGGAAGGTTCCAGGGGAGGAGAGAGAGTCATGCCGCGAGCGAAGAGCGGCCCGCCCGGGGCCCGTCGCCACAAGAAGCTTCTCGAGAAGGCGAAGGGGTACCGGGGGGCGCGCAAGAACACGTATCGGAGCGCGCTTCGCGCGGTGATCAAGGGCCTTCAGCACGCCTACCGGGGGCGCAAGCAGAAGAAGCGCGACTACCGCGGGCTCTGGATCGTTCGGATCGGAGCGGCGGCGCGCGCGCACGGCCTTTCCTACAGCGCGTTCATGCACGGCCTCAAGGTGGCGAACGTCGACCTGAACCGGAAGGTCCTCGCCGACCTGGCCGTCCACCAGCCGGACGCGTTCAAGGAGCTCGTCGAGACGGCGAGAGGGGCCGAGGCGAAGCGGTAGGTTCTTCCGGGCGGGGCTCCGGCGTCCCTCGTTTTTTCTGCTGGACGCCCGGAGCGGATGTGCTATGTTTTGAATCGATAAGGAGCGATTCCTCATGGAGGACTTGAACTTGCGGCGCCTCGACGAGCAGATCGCCCTCGTTCAGGAGCGGTTCCTCCAAGAGAGGAACGAGCGGGCCCGCTGGGAGGCGGAGCGCCGCCGGTTCGAGGAGAGGCTCCGCGCCCTCGAGGCGGAGATGGCGGCCCTTCGCGAGGCGGAGAAGCGCCTTCTCCTTCTCGAGTCGGAGAACGAACGGTACCGGAAGAGCCAGGAAGCGGCGCGCCAGCAGGTGGGCCGCGTGCTCGAGAGGATTCGTTCGATCGAGCGGTAGGCGATTCCGTATTTATATAGAAGGACTTGCGGTCGATCGCCCGCGGCGCGGGCAAGGGCTTCGAGAGTTCTGGAAAGACAAACCGGACGTCGGTACTCGATCGTTCGTTTGCGGGGAGAGAGTGGAACCCGAGAAGAAGAGCGCGAAGGTCACGATCTTCGGGAGCGACTACAGCATCAAGGCAACCGAAGATCCTGCGTACATCGAGCGGATCGCTCGGTACGTCGACGGGAAGATGCGCGAACTCCAGGGGCGCGGCACGGTCTCGTCCTCCACCAAGATCGCCATCCTCGCGGCGATGAACATCGCCGACGAGCTGCACCGGGCCAAAGAAGCCCGGGACTCGTGGCAGCGCATGGTGGATGAGCGCGCGGCCGAGTTGGCCGGTATTCTGGAGGGACGAACGAACGATTGATCCGAGGCCCCGGGTCGCCGGGGCCTGTGTCCGAGACGGTCCGAGGAGAAGCCCCGCCCGCGAGGCGGCGCCCCGGCGAATCGGGGGGCCGGCGCCGGCGGGGCTTTCGGTTGTTTCCCGGGCGGGCGCCGCGGAGGGCGGCGCCTCCGCCCCGCGTTCACATAGATGGGATCTTCCCTGGGAGGGAGCGGAACATGAATCCCGTGTCGATCGTTCTCGGCGTGGTTTTCGGAGCGATCCTCTTCGCGGTTGCCTGGCTGGTGCAGTGGCGCCTCGGGACGAGGCAAGTCGGATCGGCCCGCAACATCGCCTCGCGCATTCTCGAGGAGTCGAAGAAGGAAGCGGAGACCCGCAAGAAAGAGGCGATCCTCGAAGCGAAAGAGGAATGGTATCGGGCCAAGGAACGGTTCGAGCAAGAGACGGCCTCGCGGCGGAAGGAGATGGAGAAGCTTGAGAAGCGCTTCACCGAACGAGAGGCGAGCCTGAACCGCCGCGTCGAGCTTTTGGAGAAGAAGGAGTCGGAGTCGAAGCGCCGCGAGAAGGAGCTCGCGAAGCGCGAGGAGGATGTGCAGAAGGCGGAGGAGGAGGTGAAGGTCCTCGTCGAGAAGGAGAACCGCCAGCTCGAGCGGATCGCGGGTCTCTCCACGGCCGAGGCGAAGACGCTCCTCTTGCAGAACCTCGAGGAAGAAGCGCGGCACGAGGCGGCCGGCACGCTCCGGCAGATCCGCGAGGAGGCGAAGCGCTCCGCCGAGAAGGAAGCGAAGAAGATCGTCACGCAGGCGATCCAGAGGTGCGCGGCGGATCATTCCGTCGAGAACACCGTCTCGGTGGTGACGCTCCCGAACGACGAGATGAAGGGGCGGATTATCGGACGGGAGGGGCGGAACATCCGCTCGTTCGAGACGGCGACCGGGGTCGACGTGATCATCGACGACACGCCCGGGGCGGTCGTTCTCTCCGGGTTCGATCCGATTCGGCGCGAGGTCGCGCGGATCAGCCTCGAGCGCCTCATCTCGGACGGGCGCATCCATCCGGGACGGATCGAGGAGCTCGTCGCGAAGGTGCAGAAGGAGCTCGAGGAGCGGATCGTCGAGATCGGCGAGCAGACGGTCCTCGAGATGGGGATCGTCGGGCTCCACGAGGACCTCGTGAAGCTTCTCGGCCGGCTGCATTTCCGCACGTCGTACGGGCAGAACGTGCTCTCGCACGCGAAGGAGGTCGGGTGGCTCTCGGGTCTCATGGCCTCGGAGCTCCGGCTCGATCCGCAGATCGCGAAGCGGTCGGGACTTCTTCACGACATCGGCAAGGCGCTCACGCACGAGACCGAGGGGATCCACTCGCTGATCGGCGGGGATGTCGCGGAACGCTGCGGGGAGCCGCCGCAGGTGGTGAACGCGATCCGCGCGCATCACGATGACATCGAGGCGACCTCGCTCTACGCGCCGCTCGTGCAGGCGGCCGACGCGATCTCGGGCGCGCGGCCGGGGGCGCGCGGCGAAACGCTCGAGACCTACGTGCGGCGCCTCGAGAAGCTCGAGGGGCTCGCCACGTCGTTCAAAGGGGTCGATAAGTGCTTCGCGATCCAGGCGGGGCGCGAGATCCGCATCATGGTGGAAAGCGACAAGGTCTCGGACGAGGAGGCGGCGAACCTTTCGGCGAGCATCGCGCGGAAGGTCGAGAAGGAGCTCGAGTATCCCGGACAGATCAAGGTCGTCGTGATTCGCGAGACCCGCACCGTGGAGTACGCGCGCTAGCGCGCTCGTCGACGGAACGCGCCGCGCGCTGCGCGGGAGAGGGGGAAGAGGGTGCGGATTCTCTTCATCGGCGATGTGTTCGGCGCGGCGGGGCGCCGGGCGGTCGCCGAGCGCCTGCCGGAGATTCGAAGGCGCCTCGCTCCCGACTTCTCTGTGGCGAACGCGGAGAACCTCGCGGCCGGGTTCGGGCTCACGGCGGCTCTCGCGGAGGAGCTCTTCGAGGCGGGGATCGACGTCCTCACCGGCGGCAACCACACCTGGGACCGGCGCGAGGCGCTCCCTTTTCTCGAGGAGAACGGGCGGATCCTCCGTCCGGCGAACTATCCGCCGGGCGCGCCGGGACGGGGGGCGGGGGTCTTCGTCTCGCGGGGGGGAGCGAAGGTCGCCGTGCTCAACCTGATCGGCCGGGTCTTTCTCGACGCGTACGACTGTCCCTTCCGGACGGCGGACGAGGCGATCCCGGTCCTTCGCGAGGAGACGCCGATCCTCCTCGTCGACTTCCACGCCGAGGCGACCTCGGAGAAGATCGCGATGGGTCGCTACCTCGAGGGGCGCGTGAGCGCGGTGATCGGGACGCACACGCACGTGCAGACCGCGGACGAGACGATCCTCCCGGGAGGAACCGCCTACCTCACCGACGCGGGGATGACCGGCCCGCACGACTCGGTGATCGGCGTGAAGACCGATTTAATCTTCAAACGTTTTCTCTTGAAGATGCCCGTGCGCTTCGAGCCGGCGGAAGGGGACCCGCGTTTCTCCGGCGCGGTCGTCGACGTCGATCCGGCGAGCGGGCGGGCCCTTCGCATCGCAAGGATTCACGAGAAGGCGGCGGATCTCTTCTGAGCGCCGGGCCGGCTGCGTCCGGCCGCCGCGAGGAGGCGTCGTGGACGGGAAGCGGATCGACGGGAAGGCGATCGCGATGAGGATCGAGGAGGAGGTGGCGGCGGAGGTCGCGCGTCTCCGCACCGCGGGGACGGAGCCCCGGCTCGTCTCCCTCGCGCGCGACGAGGAAGACGCCTCGTTCGCGTCGTATCTCCGGGCGCGCGAGGCGGCGTGCCGGAGGGTCGCCATCCGCTCCGATGTCGAGACGGTCCCCTTCGCGAGCGGAGAGAAAGGGTTCCTCGACGCGCTCGAGAGGCTCGGCGAGGACCCCTCCGTCCACGCGATCCTCCTCAAGCTCCCCTTGCCGGCCGGCTTCTCCGAGGAGAGGATCTTCTCGCGGATCGCGCCGGAGAAAGACGTCGAGGGGCATCACCCGCTGAACGCCGGACTTCTCGCGCTCGGTCGCCCGCGCTTCGCTCCGTGCACCGCGCTTGCCGTCCTCGAGATCCTCGCGGCCGAAGGGATCGCGCTCGCGGGGAAGCACGCGGTGGTCCTCGGGAGAAGCCGGGTCGTCGGCGCGCCGCTCGCCTCGCTCCTTCTTCAGAAGGGGACCGACGCCACGGTCACGGTCTGCCACTCGCGCACGGGGGACCTCGCCCGCTTCGCGCGGCAGGCGGATCTTCTCGTCGCCGCGGTCGGGAGGCCGGAGTTCGTCCCCGGCGATTGGGTGCGGCCGGGCGCGGTCGTGATCGACGTCGGGACCCACTCCGTTCCGGATCCCTCCTCGGCGAAGGGGTGGCGCCTCGCGGGGGATGTCCGGTTCGACGAAGCGGAGGCGGCCTCGTCGCGGATCACGCCGGTGCCGGGGGGCGTGGGGCCGGTCACGACCGCGGTCCTCCTTCGGGCGACCGCGCGGGCGGCGGGGGGCGCCCGATGAGGACGCCTCTCCCGCGGCCTCTTCCGTTCCAGGACGAGAGGGTGTGGAGCGTCTCCGAGATCACCTCCGCCGTCAAATCGACCCTCGAGGCGGAGTTCGCCTCGCTCTGGGTGGAGGGGGAGATCTCGAACTTCACGCATCATTCATCCGGACATATGTATTTCTCGTTGAAAGACGAGAAGGCGCAGCTCCGCGCGGTCTTCTTCCGGGGAGAAAACCGGCTTCTCCGTTTTCGGCCGCAGGACGGGATGAAGGTCCGGGCGCGCGGGGCGCTCACCGTGTACGAGAAGAGCGGGCAGTACCAGCTTCTCGTGCGAAGCCTCGTCCCGATCGGGGTCGGGGAGCTCGAGCTTGCGTTTCGGCAGCTCGTCGAGCGGCTCGAGAAGGAGGGACTCTTCGATCCGGCCGGGAAGAAGCCGCTTCCGCGCTTCCCCGGGCGGGTCGCGGTCCTCACCTCGCCAACCGGCGCGGCGATCCACGACATCCTTCGCGTCCTTCGCGGGCGCTTCCCGATCGAGGTGCTTCTCGTCCCGGTGCGGGTGCAAGGAGAAGGGGCGGCGGAAGAGATCGCGGAGGCGATCGACCGGATGAACGCGCGCGGAGGGGTCGATCTCCTTCTCGTCGGGCGCGGCGGGGGATCGCTCGAGGATCTCTGGGCCTTCAACGAGGAAGTTCTCGCGCGCGCGATCGCCCGCTCGCGCCTCCCGGTCCTCTCGGCGGTGGGGCACGAGGTGGACGTCACGATCGCGGATCTCGCGGCGGACGTGCGCGCGCCGACCCCCTCGGCGGCGGCGGAGATGCTCGTCCCGGGGCGGGAGGAGATCGCGGAGCTCCTTCGCGCGAGGAGGGAGCGCCTCGCGGCTCGCGCGCGGGAGACGGTCCGCTTCTGGAGGGAACGGATCCGGCGCTTCCGGGAGAGCCGCGCGCTCGCCCGTCCCGAATCGCTCGTCCGGGAGAGCGCCCAGCGTCTCGACGATCTCTCGCGCCGCATGGAGAGCGCCTCGGCGGCGCGGCTCGGGCGGGCGCGCGACCGCTTCGAGGGGATGCGAAGGGCGCTTCGCGCGCTCGATCCCTACGCGATCCTCGAGCGGGGCTACTGCATCTGCCGCCAGGGCCGAGGCGGGGCTCCGGTCGTCGATGCGCGCGCGATCGCGCCGGGCGCGCTTCTCGATCTTCACTTTCGTAGGGGGAGAGCGGAGGCGCGCGCCGAGCGGGTCGATCCGGAGTCGGAAGGAGATTGAACCATGAAGAAAGCGCCGGAGCCGGTCGATTGGGAGAAGAGCGTCCAGCGGCTCGAGGAGATCGTGCGCGCCCTCGAGGGGGGAGCGGCCGGGCTCGACGAGTCGCTCGGGCTCTTCGAGGAGGGGACGGCGCTCGTCCGGGCGCTCGAGAAGCGTCTCGCGGAGGCGGAGCTTCGCGTGAAAACGCTCGTCGAGCGGGAGGGCGAGGCGCGCGAGGAGCCGTTCGAGGAGGAGGCAGGGTGAGCGAATCGCCGGCGGAGCGGCTCCGGCCGTACCGGGAGCGCGTGGAACGCGCGCTTCGCGAGCATCTCTCCCCCGAAGGAGAGGAGGGGCCCGATGCGATCCGCCGGGCGATGGCCTACTCGCTCTTCGCCGGCGGAAAGCGTCTCCGTCCGATCCTCGCGATCCTCGCGCACGAGGCGGCGGGAGGGAGCGCCTCCGGGATCGAGGCGATCGCCGCGGGGATCGAGATGATCCACACCTACTCGCTCATCCACGACGACCTCCCCTGCATGGACGACGACGATCTTCGGCGCGGCGTCCCGACCTCGCACGTCGTCCACGGCGAGGCGCTCGCGCTTCTCGCGGGGGACGCGCTCCTCACGCGCGGCCTTACCCTTCTCGCCGAGGCGGAGGGGGTTCCCGCGGAGCGGCGCCTCCGCATCGTCTCGCTCGTCGGGCGCGCGGCGGGGGAGAGCGGGATGATCGGAGGGCAGGTGCTCGATCTCGCCGCCGAGGAGCGGCCGGTCACGCGGATCGATGAGGTACGAACGATTCATGAACGAAAGACCGGCGCCCTTCTCGCCGCATCGGTCCTCGCCGGGGCGATCGCCGCCGGATGCCCCCTCGAGGAAGAGAAGGGGTTCGAGACGTACGGCCGGAGGCTCGGGCTCGCGTTCCAGGTGGCGGACGATCTTCTCGACGCGGTGGGGGACGCGGGAGCGATGGGGAAGCGGGCGGGAAAGGACGCCGCGCGGGGGAAGGCGACCTACCCGGGTCTCGTCGGCGTCGCGCGCGCGCGGGCGATCGCCGAGGAGCTCGCGCGCGAGGCGGCCGCGGCCCTCCCGCGCGACACGAAGGACGGTCTTCTCGCGGCGGTCGCCCGCTTCGCGGTTGACCGGGCCGGCTAGGGTTTGATAGGAGATCCACCATGAAGCTCGCCGTCGTGGTCAATCGAAGAAAACCGGGGGCGGATGAGCGGGCGGCGGCCGTCGAGCGTTGGGCGGAGCGCCGCGGCCAGGAGGCGTACACGATCGACGGGGCCGCGCCGGAGGCGATCGACCGGGCGCGCTTCGACCGCTCGGACTTCGTGATCTCCCTTGGCGGCGACGGGACCCTTCTCCGCGCCGCCCGCTTCGTCGGGGAGCGGGAGATCCCGATCCTCGGCGTGAACCTCGGATCGCTCGGCTTCCTCGCCGAGATCGGCGCGGACGGGATCGAGGAGGCGCTCGAGAGCCTGCGCGCCGGGCGCTTCCACCTCGAGGACCGGATGAACCTCGAGGGGACCGTGAACGACCGGGCGGGAGAGAGGAGCTTCCGCGTCCTGAACGACGCTGTGATCACGCGCGTCGGCGCGACGCGCATCGGGCACTTCGCGACCTACCTCGGGGACGGCCTGATCAGCGCGTACACCGCGGACGGGCTCATCCTCTCGACGCCGACCGGATCGACCGCGTACAACCTCTCGGCCGGCGGGCCGATCGTGAACCCGACCCTCCGCGTGATCGTGATGACGCCGATCTGTCCGCACGCCCTCGGGCTTCGCCCGCTCATCCTTCCGGAGACCGAGCATATCCGCGTCGAGTGCACCGAGCCGGACGAGGAGGTTCGCCTCGCGACGGACGGGCAGGAGTCGCATGTCTACCGGTCGGACGCGGTGATCCGCGTCCGGGCCGCGCGCCGGCCGACGCGCCTCGTTCGGGTCGGAGGAAAGGACTTTCACGAGGTGCTCCGCCACAAGCTTCACTGGGGGAAGCGGGAGTAAGAGGGAGGGGCGGGGCGGGGATGCTCCAGGAGCTTCACATCGAAAACTTCGCGCTCGTCGAACGCCTGCGGGTGGCGTTCGGGAGCGGCCTCAACGTGCTCACCGGAGAGACCGGCGCGGGGAAGACCATCCTCCTCGAGGCGATCGCGCTTCTCGCCGGCGGGCGGAGCGATCGTCCGGCGGTGCGGGAGGGGGCGGAGGAGGCGGTTCTCCAAGGGCGGTTCGATCTCTCGCGCGAGGGGTCCTTTCCGCATCGGGAGTGGGTCGACGAGGAGGGGATGCTCCTCCTCGAACGGCGGATCCCCCGTTCGGGGCGCGGAAGGGCGGAGGCGAACGGGCGTCTCGTTCCGCTCGAGACGCTCCGCCGGCTCGGCGCGGCGCTCGTCGCCTTCCACGGGCAGCAGGAGAGGGAACACCTTCTGGATCCGGCGCTTCAGCGCGCCTACCTCGACGCGTTCGCGGGGACGGAGGAAGAGAGGGCGCGCTTTCGCGAGGCGTACGCCGCGCTCGAGGGGGCGCGCGCGGCGCGGCGCGAGGCGGAGGAGCGGCTCCGCGCGGCGCGCGAAAGGGAGGAGTTCCTTAGGTGGCAGGCGCGCGAGATCGATGAGGCGAACCTCCGCGCGGGGGAAGCCGAGGAGCTCGCGGCGACGGTGCGCGCGCTCCAAGATGCGGAGCGTCTTCGCGAGATGATCCACCGCGTGCGGGAGGAGCTGCACGACGGGGAGGGGAGCGCGGTCGATCGGATCGGGGATGCGGCCGAACGGCTCGCGCGCGTTTCGGCGGCGCCCGAGGAAACCCACGCCGCCGCGGACGCGTGCCGGAGGGCGCTCATCGAGATCGAGGAAGCGCTCGCCGCCGTTCGCCGGATCGAGGGACGGATCGACGCGCCCCCGGGGGCGATCGACGAGGCGATCGCGCGGCTCGAGAGGATCCGCGCGCTCGAGAGGAAGCACAAGAAGAGCGCGGAGGAGATCCTCGCGCTCCGGAAGACGATCGCGGGGGAGATCGCGCTCCTCGACGGCGGCGGCGAGGCGCTTCGTTCGCTCGGCGAGGAGGAGGTGCGCCGCGGGGTGGAGGCGGCCGAGGCGGCGCGGGCTCTTTCGGAGAAGCGCGCGGCGAGCGCCCGCCGTCTCGGCGCGGCGATCGAGAAGGCGCTCCGTCCTCTCGCGCTCCCGGCCGCCCGGTTCGCCGCCGAGGTCGCGCGGGCTCTTTCGGAGAAGCGCGCGGCGAGCGCCCGCCGTCTCGGCGCGGCGATCGAGAAGGCGCTCCGTCCTCTCGCGCTCCCGGCCGCCCGGTTCGCCGCCGAGGTCGCGCGCCTCGAGGATCCGGAGGGGGAGCTCGCGATCGGGGGAAAGAGCTTCCGCGCGGGCGAGGAGGGGATCGACCGGGTCGAGTTCCTCTTCGCGGCGAACCGGGGGGAGCCGCTCCTCCCGCTCCGGCGGGTGGCGTCGGGCGGGGAGATCTCGCGCGTGATGCTCGCGGTGAAGCGCGTGCTCGTGGGCGTCGCTCCCGTTCCCACCGCGGTCTTCGACGAGGTCGACGCGGGGGTCGGCGGGGACGTCGGGGAAACGATCGGCGAGGCGCTCGCCGAGGTCGCCGCGAGGCGGCAGGTCCTTTGCGTCACGCACCTCCCCTCGATCGCGAGCCTCGCCGACCGGCACCTTCGGGTTGTGAAGCGCGTCCGCGGCGGCCGGACGCGGATCGAGGTCGCTCCGCTCGAGGGGGAGGAGCGGGTCGAGGAGCTCGTGCGGATGCTCGGAGGCGCGTCCCGGCGGGAGACGAGCGTTCCGCACGCGGAGGCGATCCTCCGTTCCGCGCGCCGCCCGCGGCGCGCAGGATAGCGAGCGGCCGCGCCGCGCGGGAAGCGCGCGGACGGGGCGTTTCCGGGAAAACGCTTGACAGTCGGCTTCGGCGGCTGGAAGATCGAACCCCCGCACGAACGGGGCAAGGCGAAAGCCCCGGATCCTCCCGCCGCGAGCGGTTCGCGGGCGCGCGGCGCGCGCGTTCCGCGAAGAAGGCCGCCGGCCGATCCGATTCCGGGAGCATCGATGACGATTCCTTCATGGGCGAAGTTTCGGGAGCTGGCCGGCCAAGGGACCCTCGTTCCCGTCTACCGGGAGATCCTCGCCGATCTCGAAACCCCGGTCTCCGCGTTCCTCAAGCTCATGGGCGAGGGGAGCGCGTTCCTCCTCGAGAGCGTCGAGGTCTCGGAGAGGTGGGCGCGCTACTCGATCCTCGGGTTCGATCCGGAGATCACGGTGACGGTCGCGGAGGGGACGGCGGTCGTCGCGCGCGCCGGGTCGGCTCCCCGGCGGTTCCCGGCGAAGGACCCGATCGAGCCGGTGGAGAAGGCGCTTCGCGGCGAGGTGGTCGTCCCCTGCGAGGGGCTCCCGCCTTTCTACGGGGGCGCGGTCGGTTTTCTCTCGTACGATGCGGTCCGCGCCTTCGAGACGCTCCCCGTCCGCGCGCGCGCCGACCGGCCGGTTCCGGACGCGCTCTTCCTCTTTCCGCGGACCCTTCTCGTCTTCGACAACCTCACCCACCGCGTGCAGGTCCTCACGCTCGTCCGCGCGGGGAAGGGGAGAGACGCGGAGCGCGCGTACCGAGCGGGCGCCGAGCGGATCGAGGCGGTGATCGAGAAGCTCCGGCGGCCGGTTCCGCCGCGGGAGAGCCCGCGGGGCGGCGGGCGGATCGACTACACGAGCACGCTCGACGAAAAGGCGTACTGCCGGAAGGTGCGGCGCATCCAGAAGTGGATCCGGGAGGGGGAGATCCTGCAGGCGGTCCTCGCGCAGCGCCTCGAGACGACCCTCCGTTCGGATCCGTTCGATGTGTACCGTGCGCTCCGAACGATCAATCCATCTCCTTATATGTACTACCTCGATCTTCAGGACCTCAAGATCATCGGCTCGTCCCCCGAGGTGCTCGTCCGGGAGCGGGACGGGAAGATCGAGGTGCGGCCGATCGCGGGGACGAGGCCGCGCGGCGCCGATCCGGCGGAAGAGGAGAGAGTCGCGCGCGAGCTTCTCGCCGACGAGAAGGAGCGGGCGGAGCACGTGATGCTCGTCGATCTCGGGCGGAACGACGTCGGGCGCGTGGCGGAGTTCGGAAGCGTCGCGACCGAGGAGTTCCAGGTGCTCGAGAAGTACTCGCACGTGATGCACATCGTCTCGCACGTGAGCGGGCGGCTCCGCGAGGGGCTCACCTCCTTCGACGTTCTTCGCGCGTGCTTCCCCGCGGGGACCGTGACCGGCGCGCCGAAGATCCGCGCGATGGAGCTGATCGAGGAGAGCGAGCCGGTCCGGCGCGGGGTGTACGGCGGAGCGGTCGGCTACTTCGGATACGCGAACCATATGGACATGTGCCTCGCGATCCGGACGATCGTCGTCGAGGGGACGCGGGCGCGGATCGGCGCGGGGGCGGGCATCGTCGCCGACTCGGTCCCCGAGCGGGAGTACCGGGAGACCCTCTCGAAGGCGGACGCCCTTCGAAAGGCGATCGAAACCGCGGCGCGCGGGCTCGAATAGGGGAGACGCGGCGTGATCCTCCTCATCGACAACTACGATTCCTTTACGTACAACCTCGTGCAGTACTTCGGCGAGATGGGGGAGCGGATCGAGGTCGTTCGAAACGACGCGATCGGCGTCGAGGCGATCCGCCGGAAGAAGCCCGATCACCTCGTGCTCTCCCCGGGACCCGGCGGGCCCGAGGACGCAGGGATCTCGGTCGAGGCGATCCGCCGTCTCGGAGGATCGATCCCGATCCTCGGCGTCTGCCTCGGGCACCAGTGCATCGGGGCGGCGTACGGGGCGGAGATCGGGCCGGCGAAGACGATCATGCACGGGAAGACCTCGCACATCATCCACGACGGGAAGGGGATCCTCCGCGGGATCGACAACCCGTTCGAGGCGACCCGCTACCACTCCCTCGTCGTCCGGAGAAAGAACCTTCCCGAATGCCTGGAGGTGATCGCCTGGACGGCCGACAAGGAGATCATGGGGCTCCAGCACCGGGAGCACCTCGTGTGGGGCATCCAGTTCCATCCGGAATCCATCCTCACGGTGCGGGGAAAGAGGATCCTCCGGAACTTCCTCGACATCGCATGAAACCCGGCGCGCACGCGAACGACCCGAACCATTCTCCTCTCCGGGAGGCGATCCGCGCCCTCGTGCAAGACCGCCGCGATCTCGGCGCCGAAACGATGCGCGAGACGATGCGCGCGATCATGGAGGGCCGGGGAACCGACGCGCAGATCGCGGCGTTTCTCGTGGGGCTCCGAATGAAGGGGGAGACGGTCGAGGAGATCCTCGGCGCCGCCGAGGCGATGCGCGCGAAGGCGCGGCGCCTGCGGACGATCCACGATCCGGTTCTCGACACGTGCGGCACCGGAGGGGACGGAGCGGGGACCTTTAATATCTCAACGATCACCGCGCTCGTCGCGGCGGGGGCGGGAGCGTGCGTCGCCAAGCACGGCAACTACTCGGTGTCGAGCCGGTGCGGAAGCGCGGATCTTCTCGAGGCGCTCGGCATCGACATCCGTCTATCCTATCCCGACGTCGAGCGCTGTCTCGACGAGGGGCGGATCGCCTTCCTCTTCGCGCCGCTCCTTCACGAGGCGATGAAGTTCGCGATCGCCCCGCGGCGCGAAATCGGCGTCCGTTCAATCTTCAACCTTCTCGGGCCGCTCACGAACCCCGCGGGCGCGAAGCGCCAGCTTCTCGGCGTGTACGGACCGGCGCTCACCGAGCCGATCGCGACGGTGCTCGCGCGTCTCGGGGCGGAGCGCGCGTGGGTCGTGTACAGCGAGGAGGGGACGGACGAGATCACGCTCGGGGGGCGAACGTTCGTCTCCGAGGTGGAAGGGGGGCGCGTGCGGAACCTCACGCTCTCCGCGCGGGACTTCGGGCTCGCCTCCGTTCCGGTCGATGCGATCCGCGGCGGGCCGCCGGAGACGAACGCGTCGATCGCCCTCTCGGTCCTCGCCGGGGAGCCGGGTCCGGCTCGCGAGACGATCCTCGCGAACACGGCGGCCGCGCTCCTCGTCTCCGGGACGGCCGGGACGCTCGCCGAGGGGATCGATCGGGCGATCGAGTCGATCGATTCGGGGGCGGCGCGCGGGCGGCTCGAGTTCCTTCGCTCGCGGGGCCGGGGCCCCGAACGGCTCCTCCCCGAAGGCTCGTAGAACGTGATCCTCGATACGATTCTCCGCCACAAGAGGGACGAGGTCTCGGAGAGGAAGAAGGCCCGGTCGTTCGCGTCGCTCCGGCGCGAGGCGGAAGAACGAACGGACGTTCGGCCGTTTCGAGAAGCGCTTCGGAGGGAACACCTCGCGCTCCTCGCCGAGATCAAGAAAGCGTCCCCGTCGGCGGGGGTGATCCGGGGGGTGGTTCACCCGGCGGAGATCGCGGCGGCGTACGAGGCGAACGGCGCGTCGGCGGTCTCGGTCGTGACCGACGCGCGCTTCTTCCAGGGATCGCTCGAGGCGCTTCGGGAGGCGCGCGCGGCGGTTCGGCTCCCCGTTCTCTGCAAGGAGTTCATCGTCGATCCGTACCAGATCGCCGAGGCGTCGGTCCACGGCGCGGACGCGTTTCTTCTTCTCGCGGGGCCGCTTCTGCGGGCGGAGCTCGCGGACCTTCTCGCCTTCGGGCGCGCGCTCGGCCTCGAGGCGCTCGTCGAGGTGCATTGCGGGAAGGACCTCGACGAGGCGCTCGCCGCGGGGGCGGAGACGATCGGCGTGAACAACCGGGACCTCGCGACCTTCCGCGTCGACCTTGGCGTCTCGCTCGCGCTCGCGCCCGCGATCCCGCCCGATGCGGTTCGCGTGAGCGAGAGCGGGATCCGGGGTCCGGAGGAAGCGCGGCTCCTCCGCGCGGCGGGGTTCGACGCGATCCTCGTGGGGGAACACCTGATGCGCGCCCCCTCGCCGGGGGATGCGGTCCGCCGCCTTCTGGAGGGGACCGAGTGGGGCTCGTGAAGATCTGCGGGCTCGCCCGCGAGGCGGATGTGGAGGCGGCCGCGGAGGCGGGGGCCGATCTCGCCGGGTTCGTCTTCGCTCCCAGCCCGAGGCGCCTGAGCGCGCGCCGAGCTTCGGTCCTTCGCGCGCGTCTCGAGGGGACGCCGGTCCGCGCGGTCGGGGTCTTCGTCGGCGGGACGCCGGAAGAGATCCGGCGGATCGCGGAGGAGGCCCGGCTCGATCTTGTTCAGCTCCAGTCGGAAGGACCGGAGGACGCGAGGGCGATCGGCCTCCCGGTGATCCGCGCGCTTCGGGTCAATGGGGACCGCTTGGTCGGCCGCGCGAACGACCCGTCCGCGGCGTGGTATCTTCTCGACGCGTTCGATCCGGAGAGAGGGGGCGGGACCGGGCGGGCGTTCGACTGGGAAGCGGCGCGCTCGCTCGCTCTTCCGCGCCCCTTCCTGCTCGCTGGGGGGCTCCGCCCGGAGAACGTCGGCGAGGCGATCGCGATCCTCCGTCCGGACGGCGTGGACGTCTCGAGCGGCGTGGAGGAGGCTCCCGGGCGGAAGAGCCGCGAGCAGATCCGGCGGTTCGTCCGCGCGGCGCGCGACGCGTGGGAGAAGATGGGAACATGACCAAGCGAGTGCCCGATCGGCGGGGATATTTTGGGGCGTACGGCGGGCGCTTCGTGCCGGAGACGGTGATGCCGGCCCTTCTCGATCTCGAGAAGGCGTACGCGGCGTGCCGGAGGGATCGCTCCTTCCGCCGCCGGCTCTCGGATCTCCTCCGCGCGCACTGCGGAAGGCCGACGCCGCTCTCCTTCGCCGCGCGTCTCTCCGCCGCCCTCGGCGGCCCGAAGATTTATTTGAAACGTGAAGATCTTTGCCACACGGGGGCGCACAAGATCAACAACGCGCTCGGGCAGGCGCTCCTCGCCCGCTCGATGGGGAAGAAACGGATCGTCGCCGAGACGGGGGCGGGGCAGCACGGGGTGGCGACGGCGGCCGCGGCGGCGCTCCTCGGGATGGAGTGCACGATCTACATGGGGACCGAGGACATGCGGCGGCAGGCCCCGAACGTCGCGCGGATTCGGCTCCTCGGCGCGGAGGTCGCGCCGGTCGACGCGGGATCGCGCACCCTGAAGGATGCGATCAACGAGGCGATGCGGGACTGGGTCACGAACGTGCGAACGACCCACTACCTCCTCGGATCGGTTCTCGGCCCGCACCCGTACCCGCTCCTCGTGAGGGACTTTCAGACGGTGATCGGCCGGGAGGCGCGCCGGCAGATCCTTCGAAGCGAGGGGCGCCTTCCCGACCTCCTCGTCGCGTGCGTCGGGGGAGGGTCGAACGCGATCGGCCTCTTTCATCCGTTTCTTCGGGACGAGCGGGTGGCGATGGTCGGGGTCGAGGCGGGAGGGAGGGGAGGGGCGCTCGGCGCGCACGCGGCCCGGTTCTTCGGCGGATCGGAAGGGGTCCTGCACGGCACGCGGAGCTTCCTGCTTCACGATCGCCACGGGCAGATCGCCCCGACTCACTCGATCTCCGCCGGCCTCGACTACCCCTCGATCGGACCGGAGCACAGCTTCCTCCGCGCCGAGGGGCGGGTTCGCTACGCGCGGGTCGGGGACCGGGCGGCGCTCGATGCCTTCCACCTTCTCGCGCGGACCGAGGGGATCCTCCCCGCCCTCGAATCGGCCCACGCGCTCGCCTACCTGGCGGAGCAGGCGCGCGCCCTCTCGAAGAAGACCCTCGTTCTCGTGAACCTCTCCGGCCGGGGGGACAAGGACCTGGAGACGGTCCGGAAGAGCCTCGGCAAGAAGGTTTCGGGATCGAAGGGGAAGCCCCCTCGTTCCCGCTGATCTCTCCGACCATTCGAACGGGATTTCATCCTTCAGGACTTGACAGTTGGCCCAAGAGAGGCTTTACTGAGGGCAAGCCGGATCGGTTGTTTCCCTTTTCGGAATCGGGTCCCCGCCGGATCGGCGGGTGTTCGCGGGTTCGTCCGTGATCGTCGAGGGAGGGCTCGCCGTGAGCCGTCCGGGCGCCCGGATGCCGTTCCCCCCCGCGTGTTCCTCGATCGCCGCCGCGCTTCTGGCGTGCGGTCTCCTCGCCTCGCCCTGGCTTTCCCCCTCGGTGCGCGCCGAAGGCCTTCGCGCGGTCGTCGTCACGATCGACGGAATCCGCGAGTCGGAGTTCCTCGCGTGGGGGGAGCGGCTCGCCGACTGGGCGTGCTCGTACGGGGCGTACGTTCCGGATGTGGTGAACGAGACGCGGGGGATCACCGATCCGAACCACGCGATCCTCTGGGGATCAGGCGATCCCGGGCAGTGCCTCAACATGGAAGGACATCCCGCCGAGCCGATGCACTTCGAGCTTCTCCGGAAGGAACGAGGGCTTTCGGAGTGCGTGGTTGCGTTCGCGACGGGGAAGGAGCATCTCGTCGCGACGAACGCGTTCTCGGCCCATCCGGAATACGGAAGGCTCTACCGCGCGCACACCTGTCTCGTGAGGTCTCCGGCCCCTTCCTGCATGGGGGTCGGCGCGCTCTACGAAGGGCCGGACTCGCTCATCGTTCGGGCGGCGCTCGACCACCTGCAGAACCACAACGTCGTCTGGATGGGGGTGAACCTGAGCGAGTACGACTTCTTGGCGCATGCGGTCGGCTTGACCTGTTGCGAGAACGATACGGTCTGCTACTGGGCGCGCCTGGAGGAGGTCTACCGCACCGCCGAGGGCCTCGTCGTCGACGAGATCTGGCCCTTCCTCGAATCCCATCCGCTCTACGCGGGCCGCACGCTCCTCGTCGTGGCGACCGACCATGGACGCCATCTGGATGATGTGCGAACCGGCTTCGTGGATCACGGCCACGGGTGGCTTCCGGACCACTCGGGCTGCCAACTGAACTGCGCCGGGTGCCGGGAGATCTGGGCGGTGTTCGTGGGGCCTGGAATCCGCGCGGGGACGGTCGCGTTCGGCACGTACAGGCTCGAGGACGTCGCGGCGACCGTCCGCCACTTGATGGGATTTCAGAACCCGTTCGAGAGAGGCTTTCCGATCGAGGAGATCTTGGAGGATCTGTCGACGGGTCTCGAGGGTCCGCGGAGGGCCGAGGGGGCGAGGCCCGAGGCGGGCGGGCCGAACCCGTTCCGAGGGTCTACGCGGGTCTCCTTCCGTCTCCCCGGCCCATTCCCTGTGGAGGCGCGGGTTCACGACCTCGCGGGGAGGGAGGTCCTTCGGGTCGATCTCGGGCGCCTCGACGCGGGACCGAACGAGTTCGTCTGGGACGGAAGGGACGCGCGGGGAGATCGGGCCGCCCCCGGGGTGTATTTCTGCGTGTTCCGATCGGACGGAGGAACGGAGCGGAAGAAGGTCGTGCTCCTTCGATGAGCCGCAACTATTCAGATGTCGATCGATGTGGTTTCGATAAACAAGAGACGAGAAAAGCATCTATCGATCGAATCAATCGATACGTTTGACTGTCGATTGATTGATATCGAGTCGATCGCGGGTTCTCGGCTCGAGCCGAGGAGAGACCCGAACCGCGAAGGGGATCTTCCGGCACGGAAGATCCCCGAGAGGCCTACGCCCGAGAGGATTCGAACCTCCGACACCTGGCTCCGGAGGCCAGTGCTCTATCCACTGAGCTACGGGCGCATGTCGAGAAAAGAAGCCGGCGTTCGCCGCGCGGCGCAGGGTGCATTGTAGCCCAGCCGCTCTCTCCGTCCAACCGAAATGTCTGGGCGCGCGGGGCGAGGCGGGCTTCGTTGGGAGGGGATGCGGCTTCTCGCCTCTCGCGCCCCGCCGGGAACCGGCGCGGGAGAGGTTGCACCCGGCAAAAAGGGCGAACACGGGCGGGAATCGGAGTGCCGAATCTGGGTAATCCGTTGCGAGACAATCGGTTCGATGCGGACGCGATCCCCGCGAGAAAAGAGTTGACAGGGAGGATTGGGGATCCTACAATGCCGCTCCACCCTTTGCGCGACCGGGAGAAACCGGCCGGGAACCGGCCTTCGCGCCCCGGTGTGGATCGGTCGCGAGGATGGCGAGCGTGCGCGAGGCGGCGACCTGGCGCGGCGGCCGGCGTCGCGGCGGAGGGAGCGCGGCCGAGCGGCCGCGCGGTCCGGGCTTCGGCGGGTCGGCGGAAGCCCGGGGGGCGTGCGGGGAGTTCACGGCTCACCCCCTGCTCCCCGGGAGCCGGCCCGGCGCGGGCGAACGGCGCCGGCGAACACGGATACGATCGAACAGGCCGCTTTCTCGTTCGGAGTCTGTGAATGGAGGTGGACGTCCGCATTTCCACTCTCCCTTGGGCTCACGGCGAATAGGCGGCCTTCTTCTTTTGGGGTGAAGGATCGGGCGGGAAGGCCCGCCGCGCGCTCGCTCGCGTGGACGGCGTCCGGCGGGACCGGCGCCGTCCTCTCGCTTTCTCTTCAAGGAACGCGCGAGGCCGAAACGGCGCGCCCGGCGAGCGCCTCCGGGAAGAAGATCGGGGCCTCGCCCTCGATCCCGCGGTTGTCCCTCCCGCGCGTCGGGCAGTACCCTCGTCACCGGAAGAAGGGAGCGAGCGCCATGTTCAGGCGGTCGGTGCGGATCGGCCTCGACTGGTCGGGAACAAGCGTCAAGGCGGTCCGCGTGGTTCTCTCCGGGGGACGCGCGCGGCTTTCCCACGCGGCGTCGGGCCCCGCGAGGGGAGAAGCCCGCGCCGGGATGGTGCTCCGGAACGCGGGGATCCGAGGGCGCGGCGCCGATCTCCGCGCCTCTCTCCCGGAGGGGGAGATCCACATCCGCGAGATCGACCTCCCGCTCGCGCCCGGAACGGACTGGGCATCCTCGCTCCCCTTCGAGATGCGCCGCCATGCCCCCCTCTCCGCGGAAGTCGATTGGGTGCTCGCGCACGAGGTCACGCGGCGCGACGAGGAGGGAGGACGCCTCTCCGTTCTCGCCGCGATCGCCCCCCGTAAGGAAGCGGAGGAGTCCCTCGCGGCGCTCGAGCGGATGGGCATGCATCCCCGGCGTCTCACTGCCGCGCCGATCGCCGGGATCCGCCACCTTCTCCACGATCCCGCCCTCCGCGAGGAACGAAGCTGCCGGGCTCTCCTCGACGTGGGGGAGAGCGGGAGCTGGCTCGTGATCCGCAAGGAAGGCTCTCCTCTCTATTGCCGGCGTCTCCGGACGGGCGGAAATCGCTTGACGAATGAACTGATGGAGCGCGCGGGGATCGACCGGGAGGAGGCGGAGAACGTGAAGCGGGGGGAAGTCCCTCTCGCCCGCGTGCGCCCCGAATGGCGGGAGAAAGCGCCGACGCTCATCGATCTCGTTCGGGAAAGCGCGCTCTCCCTCGCCGACGAGACCCGCGAGGCGATCGATGGGTTTCGCCGAAAGCACGGGCCGGTGCGCGTGCTGCATCTCGGCGGGGGGGGCGCTCTCCTTTCCGGGATCGACCACCTCCTCGGGCGGCGGCTCGCGCTCGAGACGCACGTGGTCGACCCCTTCGAGAGCCTGGAGCTTCCGCCGCGCTGGAGCGAGAAAGAGAGGAACCTTCTGCGGGGGCAGGCGGCGCGTTTCCTCACGGCGGTCGGCCTCACCGCTTGGTGGGAAGCATGAGCGAGAATCGGTACGATCTCGACTTCCTCCCCGCGGTCCGCCCGGTCGATCGGAGACCAGGCGCAGTTCTTCCCCTCCTGCTTCTGGCGATCGGCGTTCTCTTTCTCGCGGTCGAGAGGCACGAGAGCCGGGAGGCGGCGAATCGTTGGGAGGAGGCGCGGAGGCGCGTCGAGGCGAGGGCCGCGGAGGCGGGGGCCGGATCGGGATCGGAGGGATGGCGCGCCAGGGAACGGGTGGAGGAGCGGGTGGAGCGGGTTCCTTGGAAGGCGCTCCTCGCTCTTCTCGCCGAGGAGCTCCCGCCGGAGGGGAGGATCGAACGGATCGCGTACGACGGGGCGGCGCGCGCCCTTCGGATTGAAGGGAAGGGGAGCGAGGGGACCGGGGCGGCGCTCGCCGGAGCCCTCGCGCGCGATCCACTCGTCGCGCGCTCCTTCCCGACCGTGAGGGAGGAAAAGACCGGGCCCTCGTCCTTCGTCCTTCTCGCCGAGGAGAGGAGGGCCCCATGAGCCGCCCGGAGGTTCTCGCCGCCGCGGGGGCCGTGGTGCTTCTCGCCTTGCAGATCGCCGTCGGGGGGAGCGGTCCCTTCGGTCGGTCGGAGTGGGGAGAGGAGATCGCCCGAAGGGAAGCCGAGGTGCGGGCGCTCGAGGAGGCGCGCGCCCGGGAGAGGGCGGAGAGCCGCCTTCTCGAAGAGTACCTCGCCTCCGCGGGTTCGGCGCTCGCGCCCCGCGGGGTTCTCCCTGAGGAGGGGGTCCCGGGAGCATGGCGGGAGGCGTTCGGACGCTTCGCTCCCGGTCGAGCGGAGTGGAGCGGCGGGGAGCCGATCCGGCTTCGCGTCCGCGGGCGCTTCGCCGACGCGGCGCATCTTCTCGGCGTGATCGACCGAACGCCGGGCCCGCTTCGTATCGACCGCCTCGAGATCGTGCCCGAGGGAGGGGGCGTCGCGCTCACCGTCCAGTTTTCTTCGGTGGCGGAGGGAGGGGCCTGAACATGAGCGCCCGCCTGCCGCGTCCTGCGGTTCTCCTTCTCGCGACGGTCGTCCTCTTCGGCGCGTGGCGCGCCCTCGACGCGGCGCATTTTCGGCGCGAGGCGCTTCCGGAGGTCGATCGCCCGGAAGCCCCTGCGGCCTCCCAGGAGCCCCCGGTCCTCGAGAGAGCCCGCGCGCGCGACCGCATGGCGGAGGAGTGGGCGGAGCGGCCGATCCCGCGCGATCCGTTCCGGGGCTCCGCTCCTTCCGCCCCGCCACCGGCCCCTTCCCCATCGGAGGCGATCCCCCGGATCGCCCGCGCCCTGGGAGAGGGGGAAGGACGGACGATCGTTCTCGCGTTCGGCCGTTCCGAGTCGCGCCCCCTCGCCGCGGGCGGTTCGGATCGGGGCTGGACGGTCCTCTCGATCCAAGAAAGAAAGGCGCTCGTCGAGCACGACGGGGTGATCTACTCCCTCCCGATTCCTTGAGGCGGGGGGAACGGGGATCGGCCGCCCGAGCGATAGAAAAGGAAGTCCGATCGTGCCCGAGAAGAAACCCGCCTGGAAGCTACACGGGACGTAGCTTCCCCTCGCGGGAGGAGGGATCTCCGAAGAACGGCTTCTATCCGATGCGATCAGAAAAGGATCGATGGAGGATCTGACAAAAAACGTGAAGGGTTTTTCCCCAATTCCTGTAGCTTGGAGGGCCCTTTTCGACTGTGAATCAAGTTCGCAGAAAAGGGATCGACGTAACCGGCGACTGGGTAGAGGATTAGATGCGGGCCCGCGACGGGGATCCTGGCACGTCTCTTGTAAAGAGGGTTGCCGCCGGAGGAAGAAGATCCCCTGCCTTCCTTCGTGTCGCGCTTCGTCCTGTGAACCAAATCGTTCGAAAGGGAAACTGCCTAGACTACCCTGGGTTTCCAATGTAGCGTGCACGGGTTGCGCGGGGGACATTTGTTCAGGGCCGTCCGTTCGTGGGCGGCCCTTTTGTGTCGGGGCGGGAGGGGAGTGGGCGGCGCAATCCGGTGAAGGCCCCACGCGCTTCGCCCCGCGCGCGGGTGAGGGAGGGGGGCCGGCGTGAGCGTCCTTGTTCTCGTCAACCCGCGGGCGGGGACCCGCCGCGATCGGCTCATGATCTCGGAGCGGATCGTCTCTCTCCTCGCGCCCGAGGACGTGGCCATCGAGGTGCCCGGGAGCCGGGAGGCGCTTCGCGCGCGCGCGGAGCGGGCCGCCGCTTCGGGCGCTAGGCTCGTCGTGGCGGTCGGAGGGGACGGCACGATCCGAGAGGTCGCCTCCGCGCTTCAGGGGACCGAGACCGCGCTCGGCATCCTTCCGCTCGGGTCGGGGAACGGGCTCGCGCGAGGGCTCGGGATCGGGGTCTCGGCGAGGCGGGCGCTCCGCGTGCTGGCCGAGGGGAAGGACCGCGCGATCGACGTCGGGTACCTGAACGGCGAGCCGTTCTTCAACGTCTCCGGGATCGGCTTCGACGCGGTGGTCGGGGAAGAGTTCAACCGGGGACCGTTTCGGGGGCTTCTCCCGTACTTCGGGATCGCCGCCAGGGAGTCGCTCCAGTACCGACGGGCCGAGGTGAGCCTCCGTCTCCCCGACCGCGAGATCATCGCGCGGGTCTTCCTCGTCACCGTCGCCAACCTGAACCAGTTCGGAGCGGGGGCCATCATCGCGCCGGGCGCGGACCCCTCGGACGGGCTTCTCGATATCGTGGTCGTGCGGAAGCTCTCCGCCTTCGAGCTTCTCCTCTACGCGCCGAAGCTCTTCGACGGATCGGTCCGGGAGCTCTCGAACCTGGAGACCTTGCGGAGCGCTTCCTTCCGGATCGTCCGATCGGAGAGCGGTCCCGTGCACCTCGACGGCGAGCCGTTCCGGTTCGGGCACGTGCTCGACTACTCGATCCGGCCGCGGGCGCTTCGCGTGCGGGTCCCGGCGTGAATCGGCTTTCCCTGGCGCGGCGGCGCGCTCTTTTCTATTCTCATCGCGTGGTTCCCGCTCGGTCCCCCGAGCCGAAGGAGGCGACATGATCATGAGGATTCCGCTCGCTCTCTCTCTTCTTCTCCTCGCGTGCGGAGCGGGAGAGGAGCGGGTCGCGACGAGAAGCGAGCCGGCCGGCGATCTCTTCGTGCACAGCCCGAGGGCGCCGCGCCTCCCGCTCGAGCGCGCGGAGCGGGGCGACCGAGCCCCCGAGCTCCCTCCCGATGCGGTCCTCTGGACGGCGCGCCTCCCGATCGGATCGGACCCGGAGAGCGGCCCCGCGATCCTCGCCGCGACCGACGCCTCGGGCCTTCCGATCGAGAGCCGCATCTGGATCGATCCCATCGGGATCGGGGATTTTCTCTCGGCCGAACCGGTTCCGCTCGAACCGGATTCGACAAGCGAGGGGTACTTCTGGACCGATGCGGCTTCGTTCGCCTTCCCGGTCGCCGGAGCTTCGGGGACGGCGGAGGGGAGCGCCTCCTTCCGTCTTCTCCTCGAGATCGGCAAAACCGGAGGGCGTGTCCGTCTCTATCCGGCCGAGACGAGGACCGGGGTCTTCCCTCGCGGCGGGACGCGTTTTCTTTTATACGACAACGATCGAAACGGGATCTATGATCATGCGGACCGGCTCGTGATCGACGCGAACGGCGACGGGACCTTCGACGGGAACCGGAACAGCATCGAGCTCTACGCGATGGACGAGCCGTTCCTTCTCGGGGATGCGTCCTACCGCATCGCATCGGTCGCGTGGGACGGATCCTCGGTCGTGCTGGCCCGGAGCTCCGAGGAGGCGGAGGCACGCCGCGCCCTCCTTCCCGGAGACCCCGCCCCCGACTTCACCCTTCCGCGCACGGACGGCGAGCCGATCCGCTTCGCCGAGGCGCGCGCCGGACGGCCGACGCTTCTCTCCTACTGGGCGACGTGGTGAGGAGGATGCGTTGAGGAGGCTCCTCAACTCGCACGACTGGCCGAACGATTCGCCTCCGAAGGGCTCGTTCTCTTCTCGGTGAGCTACGACGACTCCGCCGCGCATGTGGAACGCTTCTTCCGCGAAAAGGGCTTCTCCTATTCGGTCGTGATGGACGATCGGGAGAAGGGAGCGACGGGAAAGCCGTATCAGGTCGGGGCGATCCCGACCCTCTTCTTCATCGATCGGGAGGGGAAGATCGTCGAGAAGATCGTCGGGTACGAGCCGGCCGAGGCGGCGAAGCTCGAGGCGCGGGTCGCCGCCCTTCTGACAAGGTGACAGGCCCCCTACGGATTCAGGGTGTCTGTCCCCCACTCAGGATCGGGCGTCCGCGGCCTATTTCTTCTTCCGCGAGGGGGCGCTCCGCGCGCGCACGGTCTCCCCGTCCGCCTCCAGGACGATCTTTTTCACCTCAAGGTTCTCGAGCAGATAGAGGGAAACGGGGCGGAGGACGAGGTCCTCGACCGTTCGGGTGAGCTGGTGCGCGCCGGTGCGCGTGCTGAACCCCCGCTCGGCGACGAGGCGGACCACCTTGGGGTCCACGACAAGCGAGACCCCGCGCCGCGCGAGGCGCTCGCGGATCGATTCGATCTCGATCTCGGCGATCGCGCGCACCGACTCGGGGGTGAGGGGGTCGAAGTAGAGGACCGCGTCGAACGCGTGGAGAAAGTCGGCGGCGAAGAAACTCTCCGTCGCCTGCTGAATCGCGCGGCGCTGCATCTCGATCGTCTTCGTGCTCTCGCTCTCGAGAAACCCGACCGTCTTCTGCTCTTCCTCCTGAAAGAGGTTGTCCGAGTTCGCGATCACCACCACCGTCGTCGCGGCGAACGAGATGTGGCGCCCCTCCTCGTCGGTGATCCTCCCTTCCTTGAGGAGCTGGAGGAGGATCGGTCCGACCTTCGGGTTCGCCTTCTCGATCCCGTCGACGAGGAAGACCGCGTTGGGCCGCCGCTCGATGAGCGCCGCGAGGACCCCCTTCACGCCGGGCGTCCCGCGCGTCCCGAGGAGCTTCTGCGCCGCGTCGTCCCCGGTGAACTGCGCCATGTCGAGGTGGAGAAGATGGTCGAGGTTCCCGTACAGCTCGATCGCGAGGCGCCGGGCGAGCTGGTTCTTTCCGACCCCTGAGGGGCCGATGAAGAGGAACGAGCCGTCCGGTCGTTCCGGGTGGGAGGAGAGCCCGACCTTCGCCACGCGGAGAACGTCCGCCACGCGGCGCACGACCTCGCACTGCCCCTTGATGCACGCAGAGAGGCTCTCCTCGAGGCGGATGAGATAGCCCCCCGCCCGGTCGTAGAGCTTCTCCATCGGGATGCCGAGGCGGCGGCTCACGGTCTCCCCGACGACCTCCGCGTTCACCGCGCGCGGCTTTCGTCTCTCGCCCCGCGCGCGCACGACCTCGGCGGCGCACGCCTCGTCGAGGACCTCGAGCGCCTTCCCGGGGAGCACGCGCGAGCGAAGATAGTAACTCGAAAGGTCGATCGCCTTGTCCACCGCGTTCGCCGTGATCTCGATCGAGTGGAACCGCTCGAGCTTCCCGCGCACGAGGCGGAGGATCTTCCGCGCGAGGTCGGGAGAAGGTTCCGCCACCTGGATCGGGACGAGGTTCGACTCGATCCAGGGGTGCTCGAAGACCGCCCTCTGGTAGGCCCACTCCGAGATCGAGGCGATGATCTGGAGCTGCGGCTGGCGCGAAGCGACCTCGAGGAGAGCGGAGGCGCCCCCGAACCCGCCGTCCGTTCGGCCGAGGAAGTTCTCGAGTTGGTTGAAGTAGAGGATCACGTCCTCGCGGCCCACCGCCTCCTTGATCGCGTGGAAGAGCACCCGCTCGAAATCTCCCGGGTCTTGAATGTACGGCATCACGCTCGGCAGCGTGATCTCGAGGATGTGCTTCGCGCGAAGGTTCGGCGCGACGTTGCCGTGGGCCATCAGCTCGGCGAGCCGAAGAACCATCGTCCGCTTCCCGACCCCCACCGGTCCGTGGAGGAGCACGTTGTGGTTCGAGCGTTTCTGGAGGGTCTCGAGGAGACGGGTGACCTCGGACTTCCAGGGGACAAGCGAGCTGACGCGCCGCTCGTGGGAGAGGTGGCTGAGATCGGTCGAGATGTGGGAGAGGATCGAGAGAGGCGTCTCTTCGGTCTCCGCGGCCTCCGGCGGTCCGGTTTCCGGATCGTTCATCGGGGGTCCTTTCGTGAGGGTCCTCGCCGAGAATAGGAACCGGGGCGTCCCCTGTCAACCCGCCCGGGCGTTCGTTTCCTGAACAGCGTATCGGTTGTTGAGCACCTTTTCTCGCGTCCGTTCGGCCTCGTGGACGCCGCGCGATCGGCCGGCCGCGGGAGCGCGTGCGCGCGGCCCGCGCGGCCTCCCCGGCGCTCTCGCGCGCGTCGAGGGGTGGCACGCCTTATGCGACCCGGCGGGGCGAAGGGAAACGGCCGCTCGGTCGATCATCGGAGAAGCGGGGGGAAGCGGGAGCCCTCCCCCCGGGAGGCCCTGCATGCGCATGCGACGGCGGACCGCGGCGTCCGCTCTCCTCGTTCTCCTCGCGCTTCCCCTCGCGGGATGCGCTCCGTCGGTCTTTGTCCGGCGGGGACAGGACGCCGAGGAGGAGCGCCCGATCGAGAACGCCGCGGTTCTTCTCTTTCGAAAACAGGTTGCGGGATGTCCTCCGCATCTCGACGAGCTCGCCACCGACGCGTTCAGTTTAGAGCTAAAGAAATACTTCCCCGCTCTCGTCGACCGCTATCAGGTGGCGGCGTTCCTTCGCGCGCGCGGCATTCCGGAAGCCGAGGCGACCGCGCCGCACGTTCTGCGGGCGATCGGAGAGGAGCTCGGGGCGGACGGCCTCTTCGTGGGGACGGTCACCGGGTACGGCGAGACGCGAAGCTTCCTCGGATGGAACGAGCGTCCCCACTTCTTCATGGAGTGTCGTCTTCTTTCGACGAGGGAAGGGCGGGTTCTGCTCGCGGGACGGGCGTCGATCACCGAGAGCGTTCCCCTTCCGGTCGAGGACACGAAGCAGATGGCGGTCTACGGCGTGCGGAGCCTGATCGCCCGCATGCGGCTCGACGAGCGCCTCGGGCCTCCGGTCCTGACGCGGGAAGACCCGGCCTGGAGACGCGCGATGCGGGCGTACGAGCGCCGCCGGTTCTGGGAGGCGGCGGAGGCGTTCGGCGCGATCGTCGCCGGCTTCCGGCCGGGGGACCTTCGCGAGGAGGCGCGCCTTTACCAGGCGCGCTCCCTCGAGGAGCTCGGCTTCGAGGAGACGGCGCGCGCGGTCTACGAGGGGATGCGCGCGGGCCCCTTCGCTGCCGCGGCGCTCGTCCGCCTCGCCGAGCGGGCCCTTCGAGCGGGGGAGGGGGAGACCGTTCTCCGTCTCGCCGACGAGATCGCGGCGCGCTTTCCCGGCTCGCCCGAGGAAGGAGCCGCCCGCTATCTCGGCGGGTCCGCGCTCGCGCGCGCCGGACGAACCCGCGAGGCGATCGCCTTGTTCGCGGCGGTGCCGGAAGAGAGCGCGTGGCGCCGCTTCGCACGGTACGCGCTCGCCGAGGCGCATCTTCGCGCGGGGGACGAGAGCGCCGCCCGCGCGGCGCTCGAGGAGGCGGGGGCGCCGGGCGGGGGAACCGAATCGGAACGCCGCCTGAGGGGCCGTGCGCTTCTCGCGCTCGGGGATCTTCATCATCGGGCGGGGCGGCTTGAGGAGGCGGACGCCTGCTTCGCCCGCGTGGAAGGCGAGGAGGAGGCCCGCGCCTCCCTCGCGCGCGGGTGGGTCGCCGCCGAGCGGGACCGTTTCGGGGAGGCGATCGAGCTCCTCGCGGCGGCTCGGGTCTCGGAGGACCCGCGTCTCGCCGCCGAGGCGCTTCTTCTCGACGGCTCGTGCCGGGCGCGCCTCGGGCTCTGGAGCGAGGCGGCGGCCGTCTTTCGGGAGGCGCTCGCGGCGTGCGCCGCCTGGGAAGCGGCGGGGGCGCGCGGGGCGGACCTCGCCCGCGAGCGCGGGGAGGCACTTCGGGAGCTTTCCCAGGAGATCAAGGCGCACGAGGGGGCGGTCCTCGGTCTTCTCCCCGCGGGGGACGCGGGCGGGGAGAGCGCTCTGCGGGCCCTTCGAAGACGACACGAGACGCTCACCCTCCGCGTGGAGCGGATCGAGGCGAGCGTACCGCGCGCCGGGGATCCGGAGAGCGAGACGGCCGCCCGGGCGGCGATTCGGGAGAGGGCCGACTTCTCGCTCGCCCAGGCGCTCTTCGAGAGCGGCCGGGGGGAGACCCGGGAAACGGCGGCGCTCGGCGGCGCGGGAGGAAACCGATGAGGAGGCTCGTTCTCGCCCTCTCGCTTCTCGCGGCGGCCGCGCCCGGCCTCGCGGAGACGGGGGAGCCTTCCCTCGATCGCGTGATCCTTGCGGATCGAACGGTTCGTGTCGGAAGGATCCTCTCGCTCGACGCGACCGACCTTGCGATCCGCGAGGACTTTCGGAGCGCGAGCCGCCTTCTCCCGCTCGCGGAGGTGCGCGAGATCCATTGGTCGGACGGCTCGGTCCGCCTCTTCCATCCGATCGAGAACGCGGATCCGAACGCCCCCGACCTCTCCGCGACGCCGCTCCGCTCCTCTCCGCATATCCGTCCGGAAGATCTCGTCCTCACGCGGGGGGAGGTCGTTCGCAACGCGATCCCGCGCGGCATCCTCGCCGGGACCGTCGCGACCTTCTGCACGACCGACGCCGACGGGAAGAAGATCGCCTTCGCCACGGGCTTTCTTCTTCAGTTCGGCATCTCTCTCGCTTTGGGGTGGTGAACGATGCGGCGCGGAATCTTCTTCATGTGGAAAGGAACCGGCGCGACGTGCCTCGCGCTCGCTCTTCTCGCCGGGTTCGCTCCGGGCGCGGCGGCCGAGAAAGGCGCCGGTCGGGACAGGGAGGCGCGGGAGGCGTCGATCGCTTCGTTCGAGGCGCTCCTCGCGCGGTATCCGGAGAGCGCGATGCGCGCCCCCGTTCTCCTCCTCCTCGGCGATCTCTACGCGGAGCGGGAGAAGGCCCGGTATCTCGAGGCGGCCCTCTGCCACGAGGAGGCGCTCGCCGCCGGACGCTCCGCCCCGCCTCCGGTTCTCGATTACGGAGAGGCGATCCGCGCGTTCGAGGAGGTCGCGCGCTCGGGCGCCGACTTCCCGGGGAGCGTCGAGGCGCTCCACGCGCTCGGGGTCTGCCACGACGAGATGGGGCGGGCGGATGAGGCGGAGCGGGCGCTTCTCGAGGCGACGGCTCTCGCTTCCGAACCGGCCCTTCGCGCCGCCTCGCTCCTTCGGCTCGGCGAGCTCCGCTTCTCCCGCGGGAACTGGGAGGGGGCGCGGGAGGCGTTCGAGGCGGCCGAGGAAACGGGCGTGGACGCCGGGGCGATGAAGCTCGACTACCGGATCGGGTGGTGCCGCCTGAAACAAGGCGCCCTCCCCGAGGCGGGGGAGCGATTCGAGGCCGCGCTCGCGCGCGCGCTCCAAGGGGATCTCGCGGGGCGCCCGGAGGAGAGCCTCTCCGAGATCCTTCGATCGCTCGCCCTCGTGCAGGTCGAGACCGATCCGGGCGATCTCGACGGCTTCGCGATGCGCTTTCCGGAGGGGAGCCTCCGGCGCGCGGCGCTCGTCGAGCTCGGGGAGGCCCTTCTCGAGCACGACCGGCCCGCCCCGGCGGAGCGGGCGTTCCGGAGCGCGCTTCGGATGGACGCAGGCGCGTCCGACGCTCCGGATGTTCACGATCGAATGATTGAAGCATTGAGCGCAGGCGAGCGGAAGCGGGAGGCGGGGATGGAGATGGAGGATTTCGTGCGGCGCTACGCCCCGGGCGGGGAATGGTGGGAGGCGGCGAGGCCGGAGGGGGACCGGGCGGACGCCGTGCGGGGGAAGATCGAGAGGAACACGTGGAACGCCGCGCTCCTCCGCTTCGAGACGGGGACGGAGGAGGATCTCCGCGCGGCCGCGCGTCTCTTCGAGGAGCACGCGGACACGCAGGGGGGCGCGCACAAGACGGCGCGGGCCCTCCTCTTCGCCGCCGAGTCGCGGGCGCGTCTCGGCGAGAACGAGAAGAGCCTCGCGCTCCTCGAGCGGATCGATGCGGGAGAGCTCCCCGAGGAGGAGAGGGAGCACGCGCTCCGGGGCGCGGTCCTCGCGCATCGGAGCCTCGGGCGGACCGACGAGGGGCTCGCGCGGGCCGCGATCCGGTACGCGGAGGCGTATCCGGAATCGGAGGAAGCGCGGAAGGCGCTCCTCGTCGCCGCGGAGCGGGAGGAGACGGCCGGGCGTCTCTCCTCGGCGTTCGCTCTCTCTGCGCGGGCGGCGGAAGGGGCAGCCCCGCCTCTCCGCGGAGAGGCGGAGGCCAGGGCGGCGCGTCTCGCGGCGGCGAGGGAGGAGAAAGGGGCGGCCGAGGAGTGGTTCCTCCGCGCCGCCGCCTCCGCCGAGAACGACGCGGACCGAAAGGATCGCCTCGAGCGGGCCGCGGCGAGCGCGTTTCTCGCGGCGGGGGATCTTGAGGCCGAGGGGGATGCCGCCGGGGCGGCCGACGGGTACGCTCGCGTCGTCCGCGCGTACCGATCGACCGCGGTCGCGGCGGACGCTCTTCTTCGCGAGACGGCGTGCCGCGCCCTGTTCGACGAGCGGGAGAAGGTCCTCGCGCTCGCCGACACGGCCGCCGTTCAGGGCGCGGGGAGCGAGGAGACGCGCGCCGGGCTCGCGGCGGCGGCCCAGGGCGCCGCGCGCGCCGGCCGGGACTCCCTCGCCGCGCGGCTCTACGAGCGCGCGGTCCGGGTGCTCCCACGGGCCGAGGATCTCCTCGGCGCCGGGGAAGCCTTCGAGCGCGCGGGGGAGAGGGAGGCGGCGCGCGCCTCCCTCGAGCAGGCGGCGGCGGTCGGTGCGGGGACGCCGCTCGCGGCGGAAGCCCTCTATCGCTTGGGCCTCGTCTACGCGGGGGACGGAGAGAACGGGCGCGCCGCGCAGGCGTTCGACCGGGCCCGGGAGGAGGGAGAGGACCGGCCGATCGAGCTTCTCGCGCGCGCCGGGAGCGCGTGGCTCGCCGCCGGCGACGAGGCCCGGGCGGCGGACCGCCTCTCCCGAGCGGTCCGCGCGTCCGAGTCGGAGGGCGCCTCCGGCCAAGAAGAGGAGGCGCACGCGGCGCGGGCCTTCATCGATTATTCACGGGTCAAGGAAAAAACCTGGACCGAGGAGGTCGCCCGCTGGCGCCGCGGAGGATCGGGCGAAAAGGCGGGCCGTCTTCTCGAGGAGCGGATCGATCTCTACCGCCGGGCGATCGCCCTCCGCTTCGAGGGGACGACCGAGACGGCGGCGCGCGAGGCGGCGGAGGTTTTCGAGGTCTACGGCAGGACCGCTCTCCTCCGCGAGATCGAGGCGGGCCGCGCCGCCTCCGCCTCTCTCGCCGAGCCGTTCTACGCGGACGCCGCGGTTCTTTTTCGATCCGCGGGGGAAGAGGGACGCCGGCTCTCTCTCTACGCGAGCCTCGCGGACACGCTGATCCGCCGGGCGGATGAGGATGCGCGCGCGGCGGCGCTCCCCCTCGCGGGCCTCCCGGCCGATCCGGAGGCGCGCGCCGAGGCGATCGGCGCCGCTCTTCAGGCGATCGAACGGTGCGACGAGAAGTGGAGCGTGGCGGCGGATCTTCTCCGGCGGCAGGAGTCGATCGAGGGGCCGCACACGCGGAGCGCGAACCGGGCGGCGCTCGCGCTCCGGGCGTCCGCCTCGCTCGAGGAGGGCGCCGCGCTCCTCCGGGAGGCTCCCGAGCCGGGCGACCTCGCGGGGGAGGACCTCGTTCTCTACCGCGGGCTCGTCGAGGAGAAGGCGCGCGCCTTCGAGGCGCGGGCGGCCGAGTGGCTCCTCTCGCTCCCGGACGCGTCCCCGGAAGTCGTTCCCGCGGACCTCTCCCTTCGCGGGGGAGAGGAGGCGGGACGCCGCGAAGGAGAGAACCGATGAGAACGCTTCTCCTCGTCCCGCTTCTTCTCGCTCTCGTCTCTCCTCTCCGCGCCGCCTCCCCCGGCTCGCCGGAGGAGACGACGCGCCGGCAAACGATCGACCTCGAAACCCTCACGATCGAGGGG
>VGIW01000011.1 GCA_016867715.1 Candidatus Eisenbacteria bacterium
GATGCGGGCAGGAGGCCCGCTCCTCCGGCGGGAGAAGAGCGCGCACCTCGCGCACGAAGTCGACAAACGCCACCCCCTCGGGGCAGCGCTCCTCGCACGCGCCGCAGGTGAGGCACTTCCGCACGAGGATTCGGCCGTCGGCCTCGAGATCGGCGAGCGCGCGCGCGACGAGACGGCGCGGAGAGTGCCCATGCTCCAACTCGGCGAGGGGGCAGTTCCCGGTGCATTTCCCGCACGCGAGGCAGAGGGTCGCCTTTGTCCGCCTCGCCAGTTCTTCGAGCCGTATCATGATCGTCCCCCCGCGCCGACTAGATCATTGAGAATTAAAGGATCGCCCTCGCGGCCTTCCGACCAGTCGCTCCGCACGCGATCCGGGTCGATTCCGCACATCCGGAGAAGCGCGCGGGCAAGCTCGACCTGATCGGCGGCGATGCCGGCCCCGTGCTCGAATCGGCACCGTTCCTCGGCGCAGCCGGCGACGAGGACCTCTTCCGCTCCGGCGTGAATCAGCTTGAGAATCGTCCCCGCCTCGAGCTGCCCGACGCATGAAAGGCGGATGATCTCGACCCCATCGTGGGGCTCCTCCGCCGCCGGCGCGAGACAGCCCCCGCGCCGCTGGCACGTGATCACGACGCTTCTCCCGACCTTCCGGTCCGGTGAGGCGTCGGTCACTGAGTCGAGGATCCAGTTCTTCGAGAACGGCTCGATCTCCGCCGCGCCGGTCGAGCAGACCGAGACGCAGAGGCCGCACCCGCGGCAGAGCGTCGGGTCGATGCGGCTCACCGGTTCCTGGTCCTTGCCGGGAACGAGGCGCGGCGCGCGGAAGGCGCACACCTCGATGCATCGCCCGCACCCCCGGCAGAGTCTCTCGTCGACGCGCGACTTGACGAGCCCAACAGTGACCGAAATCGGCGAGTCTTCCTTGCCGTCGGATTCCACCTGGAGCATTCCGCGCGCTTCGCTCTCCCGCGCCTCCGCGGGCGTTCCCTCGCGCGGCGTGCGGAGCAGAAGATCGATCGACGCGATCCTCTCCCCGTTCGTCGCCGCGCTTCGAACGAGCACGTGGCGGCGCGGACACGTGGAGACGCACGTGTGGCACTCGAAGCAGGGTCCGCACCGGAGACAGCGCGACGCCTCGTCGATCGCGTCCTCGGCGGTGAACGCGAGCTCGACCTCCTCGAAGCCGCTCCGTTCGGAGAGCGAGAGCTCCGGCGCGTGCGCGCGCTCGTGGCGGTCGGGCGAAGGATCGGGGAGCCCGACCTCCCAGCGCGCGGCCGGCGCGGGGAACGCGCGAAGAAGCGAATCGGGTCCCTCTTCGATCAACCGCTGGATCGCGCGCGCCGCGCGGTGGCCGGCCGCGATCGCCTCGATCACCGTCGCGGGTCCGGTGACCGCGTCGCCTCCCGCGAACACGCGTCCGATGCGCGTGAGGCCGGTCTCATCGGAAACGATCAAGCACCCGCTCCGGTCGACCGAGGACTCGTAGCGGCTGCCGAGGAACGGGAGGTTCGGCTCCTGCCCGATCGAGGCGATCACCGCGTCGGTGCGGAGCGTGAACTCGGATCCGGAGACTGGGATCGGGCGGCGCCGTCCGCTCGCGTCCGGCTCCCCGAGGCGCACCTCAAGACACTCAAGCGCGACGACCCTCCCGTTCTCCACCTTGAGCGCGTTCGGCGCGGTGAGGAAGCGGAAGCCGACTCCTTCCGCCTCCGCAGCGCGGATCTCCTCCTCGACCGCGGGCATCTCTTCCTTCGAACGTCGATAGACGATGTCCGCACTTCTCGCTCCGAGGCGGAGCGCGGTTCGTGCGGCATCGATCGCGCTGCTCCCGCCCCCGATCACGAGCACGCGTTCTCCGCACGGCGTTCGATCCCCTTCGTTCGCCCTCTTGAGGAAAGCGAGAGCGTCCTCGACCCCCTGGATCTCTCCCTCGCCGTGGAGCCCGAGGCGGCGGCTCTTCATCGCGCCGACGGCGAGAAAGACCGCCGCGTGTCCCTTCGCGAGAAGCTCGTCGAGACCGACATCCCGTCCGAGCACGGTGTTCGTTCGGACCTGGACCGAGGGACCGAGAAGCGCGTCGATCTCGCGGTCGAGAACCTCCGGAGGGAGGCGATAGTCGGGGATTCCGTAGCGAAGCATGCCGCCGAGCTTGGATTCCGATTCGATCAGCGTGACGCCGAACCCCGCCCTCGCGAGATCGTAGGCGGCGGTGATCCCTCCCGGTCCCGAACCGACGACCGCGATCCGCTCCTCGCGGAAGGGTTTCGGGGGGAGAAGGGGAGGCGGCAGTTCCGCCGCGTAATCCGCCACGAAGCGCTTCAGCGCGCGGATCGAAACCGCTCCGTCGACGTTGTTCCGCCGGCACACCGATTCGCACGGATGGTTGCAGACGCGACCGCACACTCCGGGGAGAGGGCACCTGTCGCGCACGACGCCGAGCGCCTCGACGAATCGGCCTTCGGCGATGAGCGATACGTACCCCTTGACGTTGACGCCGGCGGGGCATGCCAGCGTGCAGGGGGACGGGCTGATCCGTTCGATCTCCAGCTCCGTTCCCTTCTCGAAGATCAGCTTGGCTTGCTCAAGGGTTGCGAGCTCCATTTCCGGCTCACTCCTTCGGGCTCGACCGGGACCGCCGGCCGCGCGCATTGCCCGGTTCCGCCCGACTACGAGGCGGCCTCCGCCCTCGCGCCGGCGAGCTTCTCGCCGTGGGCGTAGCCTTGGTCGAATGCTTGCAGGTTGATCGTCTCGCTGCCGGGCGGCACCGATTCGCGGATCGCCGCCCGCGCGGCGTCTTTCTTCACCACTCCCGTGACGGCGGCCAGGAAGCCGCACATCACCATGTTCGCAGCGATGCGGCGTCCGATCGTCTCGGCGATCCGGGTGGCGGGGACGCCGAAGACTCGCGCGTCCTCGCCCGCCCGGAGGAATACGAGGTCCTCGTCGATGAGGAGCATTCCCCCCGGGCTCAGCTCGTCGCGGAACTTGCTGTACGATTCCTGCGACATGCAGACCAGGATCGACGGGCGCCGAATGTACGGGTAGTCGACCGGCTCATCGCAGAGGATGAGCTGCGCCGAGCACGCCGAGCCGCGCGCCTCCGGTCCGAAGCTCTGGTTGAACGTCGCGTGGCGTCCCTCGTGGATGGCAGCGGCGCGGCCGGTCACGTACGCGAGGAAGATGATCCCCTGTCCGCCGAAACCGGAAACGCGGATTTCGGTTCTAGTCATGTCTCGCCTCCCGGTCGACCAGCGCTCTCTGCCCCGCGGATCGCATGTAGTAGTCCTTGCCGAGGCCGTACTCCTTTCCGAGCGCTCTCTGCATGGCGGCGTCGAGGCTCTCGAGGAACGTCGGCTTTCCCGCGACGTCCACGAACTTCCCGATCACGATCTTCCCGCCGAACGTGATGTCCACGGTCGAAGGATCGGCGCCGTGGCGAATCTCGCAGTTGTCCCGATACGACCCGAGAACCTCGATCGAGGTGCCGAGCTTATTTCTTCTTGTGTAAAGTGTCGGGCACGGGGCGATCACCTCGACGAACGTGAAGCCCGGTTTCGTTAGTGCTTCGAGGATCGAGTTCGTCAAGCGCCGCACGTGGAGAGAGGTCCAGCGGGCGACGTAGACCGCGCCGCTTGAGGCGGCGAGCGCCGGCAGATTGAACGGATGCTCAAAGTTCCCGAAGGGGGTCGTCGTCGAGAGCGCGGAGACCGGCGTCCCCGGACCGACCTGTCCTCCGGTCATCGCGTAGTTGAAGTTGTTGATACAGATCACCGTGAGATCGACGTTCCTGCGGGCGGCGTGGATGAAGTGGTTTCCCCCGATCGCGATGAGATCCCCGTCGCCCGAGATCACGACCACTTTGAGCTTCCGGTTCGAGAGGTGGAGGCCCGTGGCGAAGGGGATCGGGCGGCCGTGCGTCGTATGGAAGGAATCGAGCTTGATGTACCCCGCGACGCGCCCGGAACAGCCGATTCCGGAGACGACAGCGACCCGGTCGAGGTCGAAGGCGCCCTTCTTGAGGGCGTCGGCGAAGCACGTCACCACCGTTCCGATGCCGCATCCCGGGCACCAGATGTGCGGGAAGCGGTCCATCCGAAGGAACGGCTCCATCGGATGGCGGGGTTCCAGAATCGTCTCCTGTTCCGCGGTCGCGGAGCCTCGCGCGTTCTTGTTCGCGTCTCTCACGGCTGCTTCTCCTTGCGCGGCTTCCTCGCGGGCTTCCGGGGCGCGCCGTTCCCGCGGAGACCCTCGCGAATGGCGTGATAGATCGTCTGCGGATCGTGCACCCAGCCGCCCGCGTGTGTGACGGAGATCGTCCGCGCCCCGCCGGCCGCGGCGCGTTCCACCTCGAGAACGATCTGCCCGAGGTTGATCTCTGGAACCACGAAAGCCTTCGTCCGCGCGGCGAGGTCGCGGATGAGCCCGCTCGGGAAAGGCCACACCGTGATGAGCCGGATCTCGCCGACGCGAAGGCCGTCGTCGAGCGCGGCGTCGATCGCGGCGCGGGCGACGCGCGAGGTGATGCCGTAGCTCACGACCACGACGTCGGCCTCGTCGAGCCTCTTACATTCGTAGTCGTGGATCTTCCCGGCGTTGTCGTCGATCTTCGCGCGAAGTCGGCGAACCAGCTTGTCCTGAGCCTCGGCCGTCATGACCGGGTAGCCCCGCTCGTCGTGGGTGAGGCCGGTCGTGTGGATGCGGTATCCCTCGCCGGCAGTCACCATGTCCGGCACCTTGTCGCCGTTCGCGGCGTAGGGGAGATATTCGCCGGGAGGGAGGGGGGAGAGCCGCCGCGGGACGACCTCGATCTCGTCCGGCTCGGGAATGACGACCTTCTCGGTCATGTGGCCGACGCATTCGTCCATCATCACGAGGACCGGCACGCGATACTTTTCGGAAAGGTTGAATGCTTGAATGGTTCTGTTGAAACATTCCTGCGGCGAGTTCGGCGAGAGCGCGATGATCCCGTAATCGCCGTGGGATCCCCAGCGCGCCTGCATCATGTCCTGTTGGCCGACCATCGTCGGAAGTCCGGTCGACGGCCCGCCGCGCTGCACGTTGGCGACGACGCAAGGGACCTCCATCATGATCCCGAGGCCGATGTTCTCCATCATGAGGGAGAATCCCGGTCCGGAGGTGCAGGTCATCGCCTTCACCCCGCCCCAGGCGGCGCCGAGGATCGCCGCCATCGAGGCCATCTCGTCCTCCATCTGGATGAAGACGCCCCCGACCTTGGGGAACCGGCGCGCGATCCGCTCCGCGATCTCCGTCGAGGGGGTGATCGGATAGCCCGCGAAGAAGCGGCATCCGGCGGCGAGCGCCCCTTCGGCGCAGGCGTGGTCTCCGTCCAGGTAGTGCGCGCCAGTGAGAACTCCTTCTGGGGATGCCTTCATGGGAGCACCTCCTCGATCAGGGATTCGGCCGCCGAGGCGCCTCCGCCTTCCGGAACGGTGATGAAGATCGAGAACTCGGGGCAGAGCGTTTCGCAGAGGCGGCACGCGACGCACTCGTCGGCGCGCGCGATTTCGGGCGGGTGGTAGCCCTTCCGGTTGAAGCGCGAGGACATGCGGAGTACATCGAGCGGGCAGTACTCGACGCAGTAGGCGCAGCCTTTGCACCGCTCGACCAGGATATGGACCTCGCCGCGCGTCCTCCGGATGTCCGCGTCGTCGAGGGGTTTTCTCCAGAAACGTCTCGATTCCAGGTGCACCGCCATAGTGCCCGTCTCCCTATGGCGGGCGAGCAAGAACAAGCTTACGGCATACTTGCCCTCCGCGCCCGCTCGTAAGGACAGTGACCGGTGACCCCGCGAACGGGGCACTCCCCTTCGTAGAACGCACCGCAGCGCAAACAGCTGCGGGTATCAATCATTTCTATACGGATCAATTCCGTAACGAACTTCTCGAGAAGCCGGGTGAACTCCCGGCTCTCCTCGGGGGTGAACGTGTCCAAAACCGGCTCGAGGGCGCGGAGTCGGCGCGCCTCGTACTCCTCGACGAGGATGCGCCCTTTCGGCGTGATCCGAAGACAGGTGTTCCGGCGGTCCCTTTCGGGGGTCACTCGACGGAGAAGCTCGAGCCGGGCGAGCTTGTCGATGTTCTTCGAGGCGGCCGGGGCGCTGACGCCGAGAAACGCAGCGATCTCTCCGACGAAATGGTCGCCGTTCATCGAGATCAGCTTGAGCAAGTGGACCTGGGAGGGGGAAAGGGACGCTTCGGCCGTCTCGCGGATCAGGCGTCTTTCGAGGATCTCCCGCACCGCGTTGCTGAGGACATGTGAGATGCGGAGAACCCGCCGGGCAAGGAAACCCCCGTTGCCTCCGGATGGGGGTCGGTTCGGTTCGATCACTGCTGCCTCACCTGCTGCGTCGCCCGGCCGACAAACGAGGGGATCTGTAACCCGGCTAAAGTTTGCCTTAGTTATCGATCGCCGTCAATTGTGGAATGGTGAAATCAGATATAAGAATCCCTTATGATCCCTTCGCAAGGGGAAAGCGTCCGAACGGAAAGATCCGCGCGGGGTTGACAGGTTCGCCCGCCCTCCCTATGCTCGGGACGCCCTCGGTTCCGGGGGCGCCGAGGGCGGTCGACCGGGGAGGGTCTCTTGACGGGCAACCATCGGTCCTTCTCTTTGTCTTTCTTCCTCTCTCTTTTCTCTTTCCTCTCCTCTCTCTCCTTCCCCTCGTCTCTCGCCGCGGCTTCGTTCGTCCCGCCGGCGGGCGTTCATCGGGGGGGGGGGCGGTCCTCGATCGGAGCGGCTCCTTCCGAGTCTTTCTCGTCCGTCCGAGCTTTGCGTGTGAAGGAAGAGGTCGAGGGGACCTATCGGCTTCTCGCGATTCTCATCGAGTTCTCGCCGGACGACGATCCGACGACGACGGGGAACGGCACCTTCGGCGACGTGATGGACGCGAACGAGGCGGTGTACGGCGACAGCTTCCCCGAGCTCTTCGACATCCCGCGCGACGCCGCGTACTTCCGCGAGCAGCTCCGCTACCTCGCGCAGTATTACGAAGCCGTTTCCAAGGGAAAGCTCCGGATCGAGGCGACGGTCCCCGACACGATCTTCACCGCGCCGGAGATGATGGCGTACTACGGAGACAACGAAGAGACCTCGCGCCGGCAGTCCGCTCTTCTCCGCGACGCGGTTCTGCGCGCCGACCCGCTCGTCGACTTCTCCGCGTACGACGGCCTCTTCGTTTTCCACGCGGGGGCGGGGGAGGAGACCGACGTTCTCGGCGATTCCCCCGGCGACATCTGGACGGTCTATCTCGCGCTCCCTGATCTCGCCGCCGCCCTCGCGGACTCGGGGATGGAGGATCGCTTCCGCGGCATCCCGACCGATGATCGGACGGGAACGGGAGACACGTTCTTCGTGGCCGAGGGGGTGATCCTCCCCGAGAGCGAGACGCAGGACTCCTTCGGGGGGAGGCCTCTCGCGCAATGGACTCTCGGCGTCGCGGCGCACATGATGGGGAGGCTTCTCGGAGCCCCGTCCCTCTTCGACACCGATGCGGACGACGGAACGTCGTCGCAGGGGATCGGCGGTTTCGGGATCATGGGGACCGGGCTCTGGAACTCGGGGGGGATTCTTCCCCCGCACCCATGCGCGTGGACGAAGGTCTTTTTCGGATGGGAGGAACCGCTTCTCGTCGAACGGGACACGACGATCGCTCTCCCTCTCGTCGCGCGCGCGGATCCGCGCCCGAAGATCTTGAGGATCCCGATCCACGAGGACGAGTACTGGCTCGTCGAGAACCGCTACAAGGACGAGAACGGAAACGGCCGGTTCGACTTCGACGACAAGAACGGCGACGGGATTCTCTACCCGTTCGAGGATTCCTACGAGGGGGCGGAGTTCGATTGGTCGATCCCGGCGGAAGGGTCGATCGAGGGATCGGGGATTTTCATCTGGCATATTGACGAGGCGAAGATTCGCGAGTCGGGGGATTTTCGCTCGAGGAACGCCGTGAACGCCGATCCGGATCGGAAGGGGGTGGATCTGGAAGAGGCGGACGGCATTCGGGATCTCGACCGGCGGGCGACTTCGCTCGAGGGTTTCGGATCTCCGGCCGACTCGTGGCGCGCCGGGAACCGGACCCGCTTTGGGCCGGACACCGATCCCTCGACGAGCACTGCCTACGGCGCCCGCACGGGGATCACGATCGAGGTCGAGAGCCCGGCGGAGAGCGTGATGACCCTCTCGGTCGCGTTCCGCGAACGGCCGCGGGGGTGGCCGGTGCGCGCCTCCGGCGTCCGCGTGGTCGGTCCGGTGATCCCGGTGAGGAGCGCGCGGGAGGGGATCCTTGGGTTCGCTTTCGCGTACTTGGACACGGCGAGCGGGGCGAGCTTCGGGAACATCCTCGGCCTCGACGGAAAGCCGCTCGACGGATGGCCGGCGGAGCTTCCGGGCGGAGTCTCGTTCGCTCCGTCCGCGTTCTCGGCGGCGGCCGACGGACCGATCGCCCTTTACTTCCCGATGGTCAATGGCTCGATTGTTCGGATGAAAATGAACGGAGTGATCGATCCGTCCGGCGCGTGGGGGGACTCGATCGCGGGAGCCGATGGGCAGTTCCTCTCCTCGGCGGCGCCCGAGGGCTCGCTCGTCTCGCTCGTCCTCCGGGGCGGGGAGACGACCGTGTTCGCGCTCGATCCGGCCGGAACCGCACGCGACTCGATCGCGCGCCTCGAGGGACGGGCCGTCGGCCCGGCGGCGCTCGGGTCGGGGATTTGGGCCGCCACCGACGCGGGGAAGCTCATGCGGGTCGAGGCGGGAGGCGTCCCGCAAGAGATCGAGACGGAGGGGACTCCCTCTCCGCCGATCCTTCTCCGGCATCATCTGAGGCCCGGTCCCACGGCCGGCGAGAACGCGCTCGTCGAAAAGGCGGCGGTCGCATCCGGACGCTCGCTTATCCTAAGCCCGTCGGGGCTTCCGGGCGGAGACCTTGTCGCGGCCGACCTCGGAGCGACGGCAGTCGGGATCCTCGCCGCCGCCGACATCGATCGGGACGGGTTTCCGGAGATCCTCGCGGGGAGCGGCGACGGAAAGCTTCATGTGCGAAACGTGACCGGCGCCCCCTCGGCCGGATGGCCGCTCCGCGCGGGACACGGACCGAAGAGCGACCCGGGCGATCCTCCGATCGGGTCGCCGGCGGCGGGCGATCTCGACGGGGACGGGACGATCGAGATTGTTTTCGCGACGGAACACGGGAGCATCGGCGTCGCGGACGCGGAGGGCCGGATGCTCCCGGGCTTCCCGGTCGCGGCGGCGGGAAGGAGTCCCTTCGGGGTCGCGATGACGGCGTCCCTCGATGAGGAGACAACGTATGTTCTCGTCGCGACGGAAAGGGGCACCTTCGATCTCCTCGTCTTCGGCTCCTCGGCCGGGCGGATCGAGTGGAGCGGGTACGCGAACGGCGCGGGGCTCGCGGGGCTCTACCGCTCCTCTCCCTTCGAGCCGAGAGGAGGGGAGGGTCTCTTCGTCGACAAGGAGACCTTCTGCTACCCAAACCCGGTCGGGCCGGGGGGGATCGCGCGGATCCACTATCGCCTCCGAGAGGAGGCGGAGATCGGCGCGCGGGTCTACGGGATCGACGGTTCGCTCGTCGAGGAGTTTCCGCCGTCGCTCGTTCCCGCGGAGACGGGGGAGTTCGTGTGGGACACGCGCTCCGTGGGGAGCGGGGTCTACGTCGCGAGGCTCGAGGCGCGCCTTCGGGGAGGAGGGGCCGGGCCGCGGAACCCTTCGGCGCCGCGCGAGGAGGTCAAGTTCGTCCCGATCGCGGTCGCCCGCTGAGGATTTCGGCCGGTTGTGAAGAACGGGGGACGGAGGTAAGATTACACAGGATGTCCTCTCCCGCGAGGGTCGCGGGAGCGGGGGTGCTGCCGGGCGAGAACCGCCGGAGTCAAGACAGATGAAACGCTTCTTGTTTGTTTCGGCCGCCGCCCTGTGCGCGGCGGGCTCCGCTGGCTCCGCGCCGGTCGGGCTCCGCTCGATGCTTGTCGATCCGGGGGTCGCCGCTTCCGGAATGGGATACGCGTACACGGCGGTCGCCGATGACGCGAGCGCGCTCTATTGGAACCCGGCGGGGCTCGTGCTCGGCGCCGAAGGGTACGATCTTCTTCTCGCGCACACCGAGTGGTTCGTCGAGCATCGGATGGAGTATGCGGTCGTCGCCTGGAATCGGGGCGCCGATGCGCTTGCCGCGGGGATCAGCGGGCTCTACGTCGGCGGGATCGAGCGGCGGGACGAGAATCCGACGCTGGAACCTCTCGGCGACTTCGGCGCGTACGACATCGTTGTTTCTCTCGCCTATGCGCGGGCATGGGGTCCGCTTCGGGCCGGTCTCGCCGCGAAGCCGTTCTACTCGAAGATCGACCGGGTGAGCGCGCACGGCGTGGCGGCGGATCTCGGCCTTCAGGCGGACACGCCGATCGAGAACCTCACGATCGGCGGGGCGATCGCGAACTTTGGGAACGAGCCCTATTATGTGGAAGAGAGGTTCTCGCTCCCGCTCGATCTTCGAGGCGGCGCCGCCTATCGGATTCCGCTTCCCGCGGAGTCGGGCGAGCTTCTCGTTTCCGCGGAGGTTCGAAAGTCGAGGGACGACGACGCGCGCACGCATTTCGGCGGGGATCTCCGCCTCGCGAGCGGGATCTCGCTCCGCTTCGGCTACAAATGGGGCTACGAGGAAGAAGACTACGCGTTCGGCATCGGGATCGCGCGCGGGTTCTACTCGATCCAGTACGCTCTGGTCCCCTTCCAGTCCGATTTCGGGAACGTCCATCGCTTCGCGCTCGGCCTGCACAGGGACAAGTAGGCGGATTCCTGCATCCGCCGGACAATTCGGTACCTCAATTCGGTACCTGATACCTCATTCCTGAGATACCCCATTTCTGACAAGTAGACAGATTCCTGAATTCGGTACCTGACACCGTACCTGACGCCACCACGGCGGGTGGCGGCCACGGGGCGTTGGGCCACTAACGCTTGTCGCTCCCACGGTCGCGACAAGCCCAAGTGGCCCATGCGCCCCTCCCACTCGCGCGCAGCGACAGCGAGCACGGCAGCGGGCGGATGGCCGACACGACTGAGCCGGGGCTCCCCGTCGCGAAGAGCGACGGGGTGGCGAGGAAGCTCCTTCGCGCATGCGGCGCGAAGGAGTGACCCGCCGTCCGACGACTGAGCCACGCGCGGGTGGCGGCGGCAGGCATCCGCGAGAAGCGCAGCCACCGAGGCTCGGCGAATTCAACCACTCGTCCCATAGGCGCGACCGAGGCTGCCGAGGGAGTCCCCGGAGCGCGAAGCGCGGAGGGGGAGCATCGAGCGGACAGCCGCCGACAGGACCCGCGCGTCTGGGAACGTCATCCCGGCGGGCCGTGGCCGCCACCCGCGCGTGGTGGCGGGGGTTTCTGTACCAGGTACAGGAACGATCCTGTACCTGGCACAAGAGGCCTACTCCTCGAACCGCTTGAGCGTGATCGCGCCGCCCGTCATCTCCGCGAAGGTGAACGCCTCGATCCAGTCGCCGAGGATCACGCACTCCCCCTCGTCGTAACGGAAGTGTTCGGCGAAGTGGATGTGCCCGAGGATGACGCAGTCGAACCCCTCTCGAAACTTCCGGCGGACCGCGTCCTCGAGTGTTCGGTTCAGGATGAACTTCTTGCGGCTCGTGTGCGCGCGGCTCACGCGCGAAGCCCATCGCGCGAGCGGGATGCCGATGTCCGGATGAATCCAATGATACGCGCGGATCGCGGCTGGATTTCGGACGATGCGGCGGAGCAGGCGATAGCCGGGATCATGCCCGGCGGCCAGGTCGTCTCCGTGCGTGAGGTAGATGCGCTTCCCCTGGAGGCGGAGATCGATCGGCCGGTGGAAGACCGAGATCCCGATCGTCTCGCGGAAGAAACGGCCGATCCAATAGTCGTGGTTCCCCGCGAGATAGCGCACGTCGACCCCGGCGCGCGCGAGCTCCGCGAGCTCCCGAAGGACGAGGACGGGGACTCTGGGGAGCACTTCGGCATACTCGAACCAGAAGTCGAAGAGATCCCCCGCGATGTAAAGGATCCGCGCCCGCTCGCGGACGTGCCGGAGGAAGCGAAGGAACCTCTCGATTCGCGCTCGCTCCTCGCTCTCCCGGCCCGCGCCGAAATGGGCGTCCGCGACGAAGAAGACCGGATCGTCGCGCCGTTCGGCCGGCGCCGAGGAGCGCAAATCGTTCGCGGATTGCATGCCCGGCATGGTAGCATCCGCGTCGGAAGCGGGCAAACGGAAAGCCCCTACGCCGAGGGAGAGAAAGATGAACGACGAGAAGCGCGACGACGCGACGCGTGAAGGATCGGACGAGACGCCGAAGGGACCGCCCCCCGGGGCTCGCCGGACCGAGCCGCGGGACGAGCCTGAGGAAGGTTCGTTCTGGGAAAAGGTCCGGAGGGGCGTCGTCGAGGGATATCAGATCGCCGCCGAGAAGACCGACGTCTACGCCCGCATCGCGAGCCGGAGGCTCCGGGTCGTCGGGATCACGCGCCGGATCGAACGATTCCGTGCCGAGATCGGGGAGAGGGTGTACGATCTTCTCACGATGAATCCGGAAGCGAGGATTTCCGAAGATTCGTTCGTGAAGGAGATGGTCGAGCGGATCCGCAACGCCGAAGAGGAGCTGACGCGGGTCGAGGCGGAGATCGAGGAGATCCGCCGGGAGTCGCGCGGGAGGGGCGCGGAGACGCGGGAGGGGAACGAGACATGACCGAGGAGGCACGCGCGCGCCGGAGATGGGCCCGACGGGCGGGGGGAGCGGCGCTCGGCGCCCTCTGTTGGCTTCTCGTATCCGCAAGCTGCAAGTGGGCTCCCTCTTCGCAAGCGGGCGAGAGGATCTCTCCCCCCGCGGAAGCGGAGCGTCGCCTTCCGCCGCCCGTTTCGGGGACGACGGAGGCGCTCGGAACGTTCGAATCCCCGTTCGTGCGGATCGCGGATCTCGTCAAGCCGGCGGTCGTGAACGTGAGCACGCGGCGGATGTTCGCGCATCCGCCCGTCGGGGGGAGGGACCGCCTACGCGACTTCTTCCCGGAGGACGGAACGATCGAGGTCCCCTCAACCGCGTCCGGCTTTGTTTTTGATGCAAGAGGTTATGTCCTCACAAACAACCACGTCGTCCAGGAAGCCGAAGAGATCCGCGTCAGCTTCATCGACGGCCGAGAGTTCGTCGCCGAGGTGGTCGGCGTCGATCCGAGCACCGACGTCGCGGTGATCCGCGTCCGCGGGGAAGGACCCTTCCCGGTCGCGCGGATCGGAGACTCGGACAGCATTCAGGTGGGCGATTGGGCGATCGCCGTCGGAAACCCGCTCGGGTATCTCGAGGGGAGCGTCACGGTCGGCGTCGTGAGCGCCAAGGGCCGGTCGGACCTGGACATCGCGGGGGGAACGCCCGTCTATCAGAACTTCATCCAGACCGACGCCTCGATCAACTTCGGCAACTCGGGAGGACCACTCGTCAACATCCGCGGGGAGGTGATCGGCGTGAACACCGCGGTCAACCCGACGGGACAGGGGATCGGGTTCGCCATCCCGATCAACTTCGCGCGGAAGATCGCCGAGGAGCTGATCGCCAGCGGAAAGGTCCTGCGCGCCTACATCGGCATCTATCCGCAGGAGCTGACGCCGGACATCATCGAGGGGAAACGGCTGCGGGCGACCGAGGGGATTCTCGTCGGCCAGGTGATTCCGAATAGCCCGGCCGAGAAGAGCGGCCTCACGCGAGGAGACGTCATCCACTCGTTCGATGGAATCCCGGTCCGCGGGGTTTCGGATTTCCGGATGCTCGTCGCGGAGAGCCGGGTCGGCAAGCGGGTCACGGTTGAGTTCACCCGCGACGGCGAGCGGCGGAAGGCGAACGTCGTTCTCGTCGAGCGTCCCGACGTCGTGACGGCGGGCGAGGAACGAGCGGAAGCGGAGACGTGGCTCGGGCTCCAGGTGGTGGACCCGGCGGAGGAGCCGGAGGTGGTTCGAACCCTAGGCCTCGTCGGGCATCCCGGAGTGCTCGTCTACTCGGTGGAGCCGGGGAGCGCCGCCTGGCAGGGAGGGATCCGGATCGGGGATCTGATCCAGGAGATCGGGGACAAGCCGATCCGGAACCTCGAGGACTACGAGGGAGTGCGCGAGGAGGTGCGGTCGCCCGATCGGCCGATCGTCTTTCTCGTCTTCCGCGAGGGCTTCACGCAATACGTCGCGGTGCGGCCGTAGGCTGCGCCACCACCTGGGCTACCGGAACGTCCGCGAAATCCAACCGGTGGTAGGGTTGGGGCGGCTCGTCGAGCGGGAAACGGGGACGGACATGCGCCGTGTTCCGCCCTTTTAATTGCTTACAGGACAAGCAGTTGACTCACCGTCGCGGAAAAGAGCTTGACACGGTTTTCGACCTTTGGCTAGTTTCGACCCGATTCCGTTCAGTCTCGGTTAAACTCTCGAGCTCGCATAAGGGAACCGCGTTTTGTTCTCCTCTTGGATCGAAAGCTATGTGACCGATCGGATTACGATCGTCGTGATTCCGAAAGCGAGCGGGAACGTCCGGTCATACCGGATCCCCGTCGGCGCGGTCTACGGAGCGCTCCTCTCGGTTCTTCTCGGCGTCTTCGTCACCGGGAACGCGGTTCTCCGGACGGCGGAGCTCGCGCGCACGCGCGCGGAGTCCGCGCGGCTGGCCGCGGAGAACGGAAACCTGAACGAGCGCGTTGAGGAGATGCGCGAGACGCTTTCCGGCCTCTCGGTCGAGCTCGCCCAGCTTTCCTCCTTTGAAGAGCGGATCCGCGCGGTAGCCGACCTCGATCCGATCGACGACGACGTGCGGATGGTCGGCGTCGGCGGTCCGGCGATCGGCTCGGAGCGTAACCTGCTCGGCTTCGAGGGGGAGACCCCGGAGGAGCTCCTCGCTCGAGGCCCGCGAACCGACGCGGAGACGCTCTCCCGCCAGACGCGGCTCCTCCGCGAGAGCTTCACCGAAGTTCTCGACGCCCTCTCGGCCCGCCGCGACGAGATCGCGCGGATCCCCTCGATTCTTCCGGTCGACAACGGCACTCTCACCGCCGGCTTCGGGTTTCGAGCCGATCCGTTCACCGGCCGCCGGACGATGCACTTCGGCCTCGATCTCTCCACGCGGCGCGGCGAGCCGATCGTGGCGACGGCGGACGGAACGGTCCGCTTCACCGGAACGAGCGGGGATCTCGGGCTCATCGTGGAGATCGATCACGGAAACGGCATCCTGACCCGCTACGGCCACAACAGCCGGGTCTTCGTCGGGAAGGGGCAGGAGGTCGTGCGAGGGCAGGTCATCGCCGCCGTGGGATCCTCGGGCCGCTCGACGAACCCGCACGTGCACTACGAGGTCCGCTTGAACGACCGCTGCGTGAACCCGTTTCGCTACGTCATCTCGTCCTGATCCTTTCGTTGAAAGATAAACGTTCCGCTGCTTTGTTGACACCCCTCTCCTCCTTTGGCACAATCCGCGCGTGAGGAGGAACGCCGCGTGACGCTCGCTTCTTCGCATTGTGCGCGCGGGGAGGGCTTCGAATGAACTTTCGGTTCCTGTCGATCGTCCTCTTGTCGGCGATTCTCGCGCCCGCCGCCGCGCCGGCCCCGGTCGTCACCAACGTCCGCTTCTGGACCGCACCCGATCACACCCGCGTCGTCGTGGATCTCAGCGCCGCCGCGTCCTTCACCCACCGGGCTCTCGGCGACCCCCACCGAATCGTGGTGGACATCCGGCAGACATCCTTCCGTGGAAAGACCCGGAAGATCAGCGTCGACGACGGGCTCGTCCGCGCGATCCGCCTGAACGCCCTTCGGAGCGGCACGGCCCAGATCGTTCTCGACCTCGAGAAGAGCGCGCGCTATCAGGCCTTCTCGCTCGCCCCGGTCGCGGATAAGCCGCACCGGGTCGTGATCGACGTCTATCGAGAGAAGGCGCTCGACCGGGCGCCTCCCCCCGCGCCGGCCGACGGTTCGGTTCGGCGCATCGTGATCGACCCGGGGCACGGAGGGGACGATCCGGGGGCGAAGGGATTCCGCGGTCTCGTCGAGAAGGAGATCACCCTCGACCTCGCCCGCCGTCTCGCCCGGCGCATCAACGCGCTTCCCGGGTACGAGGCGATCCTTACGCGGACCGGAGACTACTTCGTGCGTCTCGGAGACCGGCGCAAGTTCGCGCGCACGAAGAAAGGGGATGTCTTCATCAGCCTGCACGCGAACGCCGCTCGGAACAAGAGCGCGAACGGCTTCGAGATCTACTTCCTCTCGCTCTCCGGGGCGACCGACCAGATGGCGCGCGAGCTCGCGGACAAAGAGAATGCGGCCGACCTCATCGGGGGCGTCCCCCGAGAAGCGGAAGAAGAAGTGCTCTCCATTCTTTACGACTATCTTCAGGAAGAGGGGATGAAGAGGAGCGAGGCGCTCGCCGAGGAGATCTGGAACGCGTTCCGAAACGGTCGCGAGATGGAGCTCCGCAACGTGAAGCAGGCCGGTTTCGCCGTCCTTAAATCGCTCGAGATCCCCGCGGTTCTCGTCGAGGTCGGCTTCGTCTCGAACCGGTCGGACGCGGCGCTCCTCGTGAAGGACGACTTCCGAGACCGCGTCGCGGAGAGGATCGCCGCCGGGGTTGAGCGCTATTTCCGGCGCGCCGACTCCGCGCCCGAGGTCTACCATGTCGTGCAGAAGGGGGAGACCGTGTGGAGCATCGCCCGCCTCTACCGGGTGGAAGTTCAAGCTCTCCTCGCGGGAAACAACCTCGGATCCGAAGTCGTGCTCATCGAAGGCCAGCGCCTTCGGATCCCTTGATGGGGCATCCGTGGATCTGCAAACGTTCGTGAAGAGGCTGGAAGGCGGCCGCTGGGAGCCGGCCGCGGCGCTCGTCTACGGCGAGGAGACTCTCGGCGCGGAGGAGGCGGCCTCCGCGATCCTCTCCGCCCTCGAGAAGCGCGGCGCGACCCGGATCGTTTTAGGCCCGAAGGAAACCGACGCGGCGGCCCTCGGCGACGCGCTCTCCCAGATGTCCCTCTTCGCGGACCGGCGGGTCGTTCTGCTCGAGGGGGTGCCGCCCCGGGCGGAAGGGCTTTCCGACCTTCTCGAGCGCGCGGCGCGGGAGCCGGATCTCTTTCTCCTCGTACGCCACTCCGGCGACGTGGACAAACGGCTTCGCTGGTACAAGAAGATGAGCGCCGAGGGGGCGGTCTTCCGGTTCGAGGCGGTGAAGGAGCGGGAGATGCCGGACCGAATCCGCGCGCGCGCCCGGCTTCTCGGGCTCGACCTCCCGATCGAGGGGGCGCAGGCGATCGCGAGCCGCGTCGGCACCGACCTTCTCACGGCGCGGAACGAGCTGGAGAAGCTTCGTCTCTACGCGAGCCCGCGGAAGAAGATCACGCAGGCGGACGTGGAGGCGGTCGTCGGACGTTCGCGGGACACGCTTCTCTACGAGATCACCGAGGGGATCTCGGGCAGGGATCGGGAGCGATCGCTGGCGGATCTTCAAGACCTCCTCCGCCAGGGAATCTCCGCCGGAGCGATCCTCTCGCTCCTGGCCCGCGAGGTTCGGTACCTTCTCCAAGCGAGGATCGCGCTCCGCGAAGACGCCGCGATCCGGAAGGCTCTCGGGAGCTACGCAGCGTTCACCGGGTTCTTCCGCTCCCGGTTTGCGGACGAGCGGAAGGATCGGTTCGGGAAGGGGAGAGGAAACCTATTCCGCCAGCACCCGTACGTCGTGTTCCTCCGCCTCGGGCAGGCGGCGCGCTTCGGCGAGGAGGAGCTGATGAGCCTTCTCGCGGCGTTCTCGCGCGCCGATCGGGCGGTGAAGAGCGGCGCCGGCTCTCCGGAGACGGTCCTCTTCGCGACGGTGGCCGCCGCCTCCGCCGGAGGGAATGCTTGATGAGCGAAGCGATGGGAGCGATGAAGGCCGCGGTTCTCGACCGCCTCCGGAGCGGGACGCTCGCGCACGCGGTTCTTCTCGACGGACCTCGCGGCGCGGGAAAGGCGGAGGCGGCTCTCTGGATTGGGAAGGCGGCCGTTTGCGAGGGGAAGAAACCTCCGTGCGGGACGTGCGAGGCGTGCCGGTCGTTCGAGGGCCTGTCGGATCTCGACCTTCTCGTTCTCCGCCCGATCGATCGTCCGGTTTGGGTCGAGAGGGAGAGGGCGGAGCGGTACTTTCCGGGAGGAGTCCGCGAGGCGCTCGAGAGGATCGAGGAAGAGGGGTTTCTCCACGCGCCGATTCCGGATCCGGTGAGCCGCCCGCTCCTTCCGCTTCGCCTCGATCCGAGCTCGTTTCTCCGGAGGACGAGAGGGAGCCCACGTCTCGACCGGAGCGCGTTCGAGGCGCGCCTCGATGCCTCCTCGCTTGGGGATGCCGAGAAGGCTTTCGTGCGCGAGACGGCCCGCCCGGGGCTCTCGCTCGAGTGGTACATCTCCACGATAGGGATCGGTCTCATGACCGGCGCGGGCGAGGGAGGCGGCCTCGGCGGTCGATCGGGAGTTCTCCCGTTCCTCGGCCGCCGGCCTGCGGCGCGAAGCAGAAAGGTAGTCGTGATCGAGGAAGCGGACCGGACGACCGAGGAGGCGGAGAACGCTCTCCTCAAGACGCTCGAGGAGCCCCCGCCGGGATCACTCCTTCTGCTCACGACGTCCCGGCGCGAGGCGCTTCTCGACACGATCCGGTCCCGGTGCGAGCGGATCCGCGTCCCGCTCCCACCCCCGGAGGAGACGAAGAGGGCGGCCGCGCGTTTCTTCCACGCGATCGATCCCGAGGAGTGGGAGGCGCTTCTTCTTCTCGGCGAGGGGGTCCCGCGACAAGCGGCGGAGATCAACCTCGAGCTCTTTCGCGCGGAGAGGAAGAAAGCGGAAGACCTTCTCCTCCGGGCGGCCGCCTCGCCTGTTGCGGAGTATGCGCTCGCACTCGAGACGTGGGCCGAGGAGGTGGAGGGTGAGAACGCCCCCGAGACGCTGGCTGCCGACCGTCTCTCGCTCTTCCTTCTCCTCGCGCGGGAGAGGGCCGCAGGAGCATCGGAGGAAGGTCCCGCGGGGGATGCGTCCTTTGCCGCGGCCGAGCGGATCTTCGCCTTCGCGCACGGCGCGCTCTCCGGCGCTCGCCCGGGCGCGAACATGCGTCTCCTTCTCGAGGAGTTCGGCGTCGAGCTCCGGCGCTCGCTTCGCGCGGCGGCGGGGGGGAGAGGATGAGGCACGTCACGGGCAATCTCGGGATCCTCGCGGCCGCCTTCCTGGTCACGATCTTCGTCTGCTTCAACGCGGAGACGGAGCGCGTGGTCGAGGTCGCGTGCGAGGTCCCGGTGAGCTACGTCAACGTGCCGGACTCGCTGGTCCTCGTGGGGAGCCCGCCGGAGAAGCTTGAAGTGCGAGCGGTTTTCAACCGAAAGTTCTGGCAGACCGAGCCGGACTATCTCTCGGCGGAGGTCGATCTCTCCCATATGCGAAGAGGAACGCAGCGCGTCTCGGCCACCGCGGAAGCCGTCCGGGTTCCGCCGAACCGGAAGGCACGCGTTCTCGAGGTCCTCGCCCCCGATCCGATCCTCCTCACGTTCGAACCGAAGGTGAGCAAGAGGGTCCCGGTCGTTCCGCTCGCGGAGGGGGCGCCCGCCGATGGATACGCGCTCTTCGGCGCGCCGACCGCGGAACCGGCGCGCGCCGTTCTGACCGGCCCCGAGGGGACGATCGCCGGGATCGACGCGGTCCGAACGGTTCCGGTTTCGCTCTCCGGCGCGACGGAGGACGTGCGGCGTTTCCAGCCGATCGACCTTCGAGGCCACGCGCTCGTGGCCGGCGAGCCGTCGGAAGTCGAGGTCCTCTTCGACATCGAGAGGGTGGAGGAGCGCTCGCTCCGAAGGCGCCCGATCCGGATCACCGAAAGGGATCGGGTCGACGCGGAGCCCGAGGCGATCGATCTCGTCGTTCGGGGACCGGCGGCCGCGATCGGCATGATTCAGGAGATCCGCGTCCGTCTTCTTCTCGATGCGTCCTCGCTCCCGTATGGAGAGCATCGTTTCGTGGGAGAGGTGAGCCCGGGGAATCGGATCCACCTCTTTCAGCCCACCGTGGACATGCCAGGAAGGGGCGGCGCCGGGGAGGGGGCCGCGCCCCCCGAGCTGATGGGACAGATCCAGAATCTGCCCGAGTCGGTGGTTCTCGTGGATTTCTCCCCCAAGCACTTCACGATGCGCCGCAGGGGGAGATGACTTGGCCCTCATCCTCGGAGTGGAGACCTCCTGCGACGAGACCGCCGCGGCGGTGGTTCGGGACGGGCGCCGGGTCCTCTCGAACATCGTTCTCTCGCAAGATGTCCACCGCGTCTACGGCGGGGTCGTCCCCGAGCTCGCCTCGCGCGAGCACATCCGAACGATCGTCCCCATCCTCCGCCGCGCCCTCGCCGAGGCGAAGGTCGAGCCGCGCGATCTCGACGCGGTCGCGGTCACCGTGGGCCCCGGGCTGATCGGCGCGCTCGTCGTCGGTCTTTCCGTGGCCCGCGCGCTCGCCTGGGCGCTCCGCATCCCGCTCCTTCCGGTCCACCATCTCGAAGCGCATCTCTTCGGCCTCCGTCTCGGTTTTCCCGACGAGGCGTTCCGATTCGTGGCGCTCATCGTCTCGGGCGGGCACACCGAACTGATTCATGTGCGAAGCGAAGGGGACTACGCGCTTCTCGGGCGGACGCGCGACGACGCCGCCGGCGAGGCGTTCGACAAGGTCGCGAAGATGGCCTCGCTTCCGTATCCCGGAGGGCCGGTCATCGACCGCCTCGCGGCGCGCGGGAACCCCGATCGCCATGCGTTCCCGCGGGCGAGGCTCGAACCGGAGACGCTCGACTTCAGCTTCAGCGGCGTGAAGACCGCGATCCGCTACGCGCTTCGGGATGACCCGTCGCTCGCCGGCGAGGAGAAGCTTCCCGACCTCCTGGCGAGCTTCCAGGAGGCGGTCGTCGAGCCGCTCGTCGAGAACGCGAGGCGCGCGCTCGAGCGGACGGGGGAGACTCGCCTCGCCGTCTGCGGCGGCGTGGCCGCCAACTCCCGCCTCCGCGCCGCGTTCGAGAAGATGGCGAGGGAGACGGGTGCCGCGCTCTTCCTCGCCCCGATCGAGTTCTGCACGGACAACGCCGCGATGGTCGCCTCTGCCGGCGAGGAGGCGTTCCGGAGGGGGACCGCGGCCGCCCCCGACCAGTCCGCCGGCGCCGACCTTCCCCTCCCGTTCAAAGATTGAACAGGCGGCGCAGAGTGCGCCGCGCCTTCGCATTCCGCCACTCGGCGCATGCGCGGCCCCTCTCCGCCGGGGCGTCCCGCGCGGGAATCCCTCTCCGAAACGCATGAAAGCGCGAGCGCTTCGAACCTCGGCACGGGCCTCGGAGGCCTGCCGAGGCCGTGGCATGCCTCTTGCCGATTCCACGCGAGAGAAGAACGGAAAGAAGAATCGGCAAACCGCCGGCGGGGCGCTCCCGCCGAGAAACGCATCGGGCGAAAGGAACGCACGCGTGAAGGAGATGGAAAGGGAGAAGATCCTCGTGATCGAGGACGAGGACGCGATCCGCCGCATCATCGGACTCCATCTCAGTCGGGGCGGGTTCGAGCCGGTTCTCGCCCGCGACGGGCGGGAGGGGCTCGCTCTCGCGCGCGAGACGAAGCCGGCGCTCGTCCTCCTCGACGTGATGATGCCGGAGATGGACGGCTACACGGTGGCGCGCAAGCTTCGCGCGCAGTTCGTCACCTCGCAGATCCCGATCATCATGCTCACGGCGAAGGACAACCTCGATGACAAGCTCGCCGGGCTCGAAGTCGGGGCGAACGACTACGTGACGAAGCCGTTCGCGGCGGGAGAGCTCCTCGCGCGCATCAGCACGGTTCTTCGATGGAGCAAGGCGCAGAAATCCGCGAACCCGCTCACCGGGCTCCCGGGGAACGTATCGATCGAGGAGCGCCTCGAGGGTCTGATCGCCTCCGGCGCTCCGTTTTCGGTCGTCTACGTCGATCTCGACAACTTCAAGGCGTACAACGACACCTATGGCTACAACGAGGGAGACGTCGCGATCCGCGAGCTCGCCCGCATCCTGCTTCTCGCCTGCGAGGCGCATGGAGACGGCTCCGAGTTCGTGGGGCACATCGGCGGCGACGATTTCCTTTATACCTCAAAACCAGAGCGCGCCGAGGCGATCGCGCGGCGCGTGCTCGATGAGTTCGGACGCGCTCTTGTCCGCCTCGTCCCCGAGGAGGACAGGAAGCGCGGCTATCTGGAGGTGGAAGGGCGGACCGGGGAGCGGAAGCGTTTTCCCATTCTCTCCGTGACGCTCGCGATGATCGCCAGCGACGGCCGGCGGATCTCGCACGTCGCGCAAGTGGCGGACCTCGCCTCCGAGGTCAAACGCTACGGGAAGTCGATCGAGGGGAGCGTGCTGGTTCGCGACCGCCGCCGAGGCGAAGGGCCTCCGGAGACGGTCGTCTTGGGATCCGGTCCGCGGGAGGAGGGGAACGATGTCGAATCGCAGGGTTCCTGAGGACGCCCGCCCGGTCGTTCTTGTCGCCGAAGGCGAGAGCGCCCTGAGACGGGAGATCGCGGATCTCCTCGATCGGAACGGATACGCGGTGATCGAGGCGCGAAGCGGAGAGGAGATCGTGCATCTCGCGCGGCGGGAGAGGCCGGCGCTCATCGTTCTCGACGGGATGCTCGCACTTCTCGACGGGCACGCGGCGGCGCGGGTTCTCCGGCGTGATCCGGGGACCCGGCACATCCCGTTTCTGGCCTTCGAGGGTCCGGCCCGGCGAAGGGGGCGGGGAGGGCGGCGGCTTCGCGCCGAGGATTACCGGCGGCTTCTCCGAAAGATCCACGATATTTTGGAGTTCAACGAACGACGTCACGCGGTCCGCGCCTGACGGAAGGCGGGAGGGAGGGAGCAACGTGGCGAAGAAGATCCTGGTCGTCGACGACGAGGTGTACATCCTGCACATCCTCGACTTCAGCCTCGGCGCGGAAGGATACGAGGTTCTCACCGCGGCCGACGGCGAGGAAGCGGTCCGCCTCGCGCGGACGGAGAAGCCCGATCTCATCGTTCTCGACATCATGATGCCGAAGGTGGACGGCTTCGAGGCGTGCCGCCGGCTGAAGGCGGATCCGGAAACGAGCCCGATCCCGGTGATCCTGCTCACCGCGAAGGGGCGCGAAGTGGACCGGCAGGTGGGGATGGAGGTCGGCGCGGACGACTACATCGTGAAACCGTTCAGCCCGACTCGTCTCATCGAAAAGATCGAGAACTATTTGAACGTGTAGGATTCCGCGAGGTGCGCCGGTGAAGGACACGCTGGTCGAGAAGCCCAAGACGACGACAACGGGGCGCCCGCGGCGGCTGCGCGGCGCGTCCTCGAGGTTCGGCGAGAACCTTGACGTCTGGGCGGCCTATCTGAGCAACGAGAGGGCCGACAGCGAGGAGACCACCGAGGGGGTCGTGTGGAAGGCGGTCGAGACGCTCATCGACGTGAGCGGCGCGGACGGGTGCTCAGTCGCCCTCGCCGATTGGGGAGTCGAGATGCTTTCCGAGCGAAGAAACGGCGACCTCGTCCGGAAGACCAGCCTCCGCGACACGATGGTCGCGCACGGAACGATCGGCCACGAGGCGCTCCGCACCGGCGTCCCCCAAGCGGTCTACGAGGTCAATCGCGACAGCGTCCATCACTATCCGGACACGGTCCGGAGCGGGCGGTATGCCTCGGCCGCGTGCTTTCCCCTCGGCCATCGCGGGCGCTCGCTCGGTGTGTTGACGTTTCTGTATCGCAAGCCGCGCCGCTTACAGCGGAGGGACAAGGACCTCGGCGTGATCCTCGCGCACTCGATGGCGCTCGCGATCGACAACTCGCTTCTCGTCTCGGAAGGAAAGCAGAACCGTCTCGTCACCGTGCAGGCGCTCATCCGGTCGCTCGAGGCGAAGGACTCGGAGACTTCTTACCATTCCCTTCGCGTGACGCAGCACGCCACCGTTCTCGCCGAGGAGATGGGCCTCTCGCCGCGCCAGGTCGAGGCGGTCCAGTACGGCGCGACCCTCCACGATCTCGGGAAGATCGGGGTGCTCGGGCCGATCCTGAACAAGAAGGGGAAGCTGGACGAGGACGAGCTCGCTCTCATCCGCCGCCATCCGGTGATCGGGGCTCGCATCGTCGAGAACGTGGACTACCTCCACGCGGCGGTTCCGATCATCCGCCACCATCACGAGCGGTGGGACGGGGAGGGCTACCCGGACGGCATCCGCGGCGAGAAGATTCCGCTCGGCGCGCGGATCGTCTCGATCCCCGATTTCTACGACGCGCTCACGACGAGCCGGCCCTATCGCCCGGCGTACAGCCACGAGAAAGCGGTGCGAATGGTGCGCGAGCGGATCGGCACCGCGTTCGACCCGGACATCGCCAAGATCTTCCTCTCCATCCAGGAAGGGTGGAAGAACCCCGCGCAGTAGTTCAACGCGTTCTTCCCGATTGTCTCCGATTCGTCGCCCGTCTTTCCGCACGTCCAACCGTGGAGCGGGCGCCGCACTCACCGTCCGCGCCGGCCGTGGTATGATCGTCCCGATCCGGGCCCTCGCCCGGCGGAGATGCGCGTGCCTTCCCGATTCCTCGTCGTCGCCGTTCCGACACCGGCCCGCAAGGAGTTTACGTATCGCGCTCCATCGGGAGAACCGGCGGATCTCGTCGGCCGCCGCGTCGTCGTCCCCTTCGGTCCGCGCCGGATGACCGGCGTCGTCGTCGGCACGACCGACGAGCCTCCTCCCGTCGAAGCGAAGGAGGTGCTCGAGGTCCTGGACGAAGAGCCGGTCGTGAGCGCTTCCATGCGGGAGCTGACCCGGTGGGTCGCGGACTACTACCTTGCCTCGTGGGGGGAGGCGCTCCACGCGGCGCTCCCTCTCGCGCTCGGCCGCCGGAGCCGGCGAAGCGCGGTGTGGGTCGGCGAGGGCGAAGCGATCGCGCGGGAAGGTCTCGATCGTCGCGTCGCCGAAGAGGTGGCGCGGCGGAAGACGATCCCCGTCCGGGCGCTCGCGCGGCGCCTCGGGGAGAGTCCCGCGCGCGTCGAGGGGGCGCTCCGCCGGCTCGAGGCGTCCGGACATTTGAAAGTTCAAGCGATTCTCTCCGAACCGGGCGCGCGAAGCCGCACCGAAACGTGGGTCGAGATCCTCCCGGAGGGGTGCCGGGACGCGGCGCTCGAAGCGCTTCGAAAGAACGCGGTCCGCCAGAGGGAGTGTCTTCTTCTTCTTCGCGAGAAGCGGCGCCTCCGCCGATCGGTCCTCTTCCGGTTCGGGAACGCCGTCGAGGCGCTCGAGAAGCGGGGCTTCGTGCGCAAGACGGAAGAGGAAGTCGTCCGAATCGCCGACGGCGCGGGCGCGGAGCCGATCGTGGTGAACCCGCCGCTCACCCCCGAGCAGACCGAGGCGCTCCGACCGGTCGAGGAGGCGATCCGCGCGGGGCGATTCGAAGCGCATCTTCTCTACGGGATCACCGGTTCGGGGAAGACCGAGGTCTACCTCCGGGCCGCTTCCGTCGCGAGGAGCATCAAGCGGTCGGTCCTCGTTCTCGTTCCGGAGATCGCGCTCACCCCGCAAACGGTGGGGCGTTTTCGCGCGCGCTTCGGCGAGGAGGTCGTGGTTCTTCATAGCGCGCTGAGCGCGGGGGAGAGACACGACACGTGGCGCGAGATCCACCGCGGGCGCTTTCCGGTGGTGGTCGGGGTGCGCTCGGCGCTCTTCGCGCCGCTCCCGAACCTCGGGCTCCTCGTGGTCGACGAGGAGCACGACGCGAGCTACAAGCAAGGCGAGAGCCCGCGCTATCACGGGCGGGACGGCGCGGTCGTGCGGGCGCGCCTCGAGAAGGTCCCGGTTCTTCTCGGGAGCGCGACGCCGAGCATCGAGTCGTACTACAACGCCAGGAGCGGGAAGTACCGCATGTCCGTCCTTCCGACCCGCATCGAGAACCGCCCGCTCCCGGCGATCACCATCGTCGATCTTCATCTCGTCCCGCCGAAGGAGAGGCGCGGCGTTCTCTCTCCTCTTCTCGTCGAGAAGATCGGAGCGGTCCTCGAACGGGGCGAGCAGGCGATGGTCTTCCTGAACCGGAGGGGATACGCGCCCTTTCTCCGATGTCCGGACTGCGGGCATGTTCCCCGCTGCGCGCATTGCGCGGTGACCTTCACGTTTCATCGAAGGGAGCCGATCCTCCGCTGTCACTATTGCGGGACCGAGGAGGAAGCGCCGGCGGTCTGCCCGAAGTGCGGCGGCGCGCGGATCGGCCATCGAGGGGCCGGAACGCAGCGCGTGGAAGAGGATCTCGCGGAGGTCTTTCCGTTCGCGCGCATCGCGCGCATGGATCTCGACACGACGCGCCGGAAGGACTCCGCCCGCTCGATCCTCGGCGAGTTCGGCGAGGGGAAGGTGAACCTCCTCATCGGGACGCAGATGATCGCGAAGGGGCACCATTTCCCCGGCGTCTCCCTCGTCGGCGTCGTGAACGCCGACACCGCGCTTCATCTTCCCGACTTCCGCGCGGCGGAGCGGACCTTCCAGCTTCTCCTCCAGGTCGCGGGAAGGGCGGGCCGCGGGGACCGAGAGGGAGAGGTTGTCATCCAAACCTTTCACCCGTTGCACTATGTCCTTCGATCGGCGGTTCTTCACGAGTACGAGCCGTTCGCGGTGCGCGAGCTCGACGATCGGCGCGCGCTCCACTACCCGCCCTACTCGCGCGTTCTCGCCCTCACGTTTCGGGGGAAGAAGGGGGCGGTCGTTCGAAGCGCGGCGGCGCGCTTCCGCGAGGCGCTTTCCGCGGACGCGCGGGTTCGTCCTCTCGTTTGGGAGATCCTCGGGCCGGTGCCGGCGGCGATCGCGAAGATCCGCGACCGCGTGCGCTGGAGGATCCTGATCAAGGGGCGCGTCGAGAGATGGCGGACGCTCCGAGCGGTTCTCGCCGAGCATCTCGACGACGCGCGAAAAGGGCGGGGCCTCCGCTCCGAGATCCTCGTCGACGTCGACGCGTACGATCTTCTCTGACGATCTTCGATCCTCGGAACGAGGACCGCCGCCCTCGGGCGCCCCTGCGTTGCTCGACGAAGGGACGTTTCGGGTCTATATAATGAAACCAGATCCGCCGACCGCCCGAGTGTCTTCTTCGCGAGATGTCTTCCCCTGGAGATCGCGGGAAGGGGATCGCTCGACCGCCCGCCGGCTCGCCGTGGGCGCCGAGCCGGCGGCGAGGAATCGCAAAGGGGGCGAAGGGTATGAAAGGAGCGATGGTTCTCTTCGCGCTTGGGATCCTCGTGGTCCCCGCGACGGGCGCATCCGCGCGCACCTGGTACATCCTGCCGGATGGCTCCGGAGATGCTCCGACCATCCAAGCGGGGATTGACTCTGCAACCGTCGGAGATACCGTTCTTGTCGGGTGCGGGATCTACTATGAGTACAACGTCCGCATGAAGTCCGGAGTCTGCCTCCGGAGCGAGACGGGAGATCCCGACTGTGCGACCATCGATGCGCAGAGTCTCGGCAGAGTACTGAATTGTCGCAACATCCAAGTAGACGCTCGCATTGAAGGGCTCACGTTGACCGGGGGTTATTGTGAGGGGAACGCGGGTGGCATCTACTGTGTCGAGGTTTGTCGCGTGTCGATCGTGAACTGTATGATCAGAGACAATCGTGCCGGATGGGGTGGGGGCATCGGCATTGGTGGGCACTCCTCTCCGACGATCCGGGACTGCGAGATCTACCGCAACACTGCTTTCTATCCCTATGAGTATGCCGGATCAGGGGGAGGTGTGTACATGGGGAGCACATCGGGCGCAGTGCTTGCTCGTTGCACAGTCTACGGGAATAGTGCCGTGATCGGGGGAGGGGTTGGGTGTGACATGTACGGAGCTCCGTTGATCACGGATTGCGTGATTACCGGCAACACGGCCTCCGCAAGAGGTGGTGGGATCGGATGCGAAATCTACTCGAGCCCGACCTTTGTGAGCTGCACGGTCGCCGGGAACTTTTCAGCCAGGGGAGGGGGGATCGATTTCTACGGGAGCTACGCAACGCTGGAACGCTCGATTGTTTGGGGAAACTGCGCGGGGCTGTTCGGGGATGAGATTCGATTGTGGGGAACGGGGACATCAGTCTCGGTGAGTTGTTCTGCCGTGGATACTTCAGGAATCGTTGGAGATAGTTTGATCTCTTGGGGAGTGGGGAATGTATTCGAGGATCCCCTCTTTTGCGGCCCAGAGAACTGCGAGAGCGCGCCGACGACTTTGGGCGACTACACGCTGTCCAGTACGTCTCCCTGCCTGAATGCTCCCGGCTGTGGTCAGATCGGCGCGCTGGGGCTTGGCTGTTCCGGTCCGACGCGAACCGAGGAGACCTCCTGGGGCACGATCAAGAGGCTCTTTCGATAGGGCGACCCGCGTTCGTGACTGTGCGCCGCCTTCCCCTGCTCTCCCCTCTGGAGGAAATCGGTCGGGAGACGGTCCGGCGCCTGATCCTGTGTGCCTAACGATCGAAGCGATTCGTTCCGTGACCTAAATGGCACGCCGCATCGCCGCCCTCATCGCTCTCGGTCCCGCTCTCGACACGAACTACCGCGCGGTCGTCGAGGCGACCTACCCCTGGCCGGGTTCCTCGGCGCGCGGAGCGGTCGCCCGACGAGCCGAATAGTCGCCGCGGTTGCCAGAGTAGCACTTCTGTGCTACACTCCCTTTCGTAAGTCTCTTTGGATGGAGGAAGATCCATGACGAAGAAGCTCGTCCTAAGACGCGTGGGCGGATCGATCGGCGCCACGCTCCCCAAGGAGCTGGCCGACCGGTTCCGCCTCGTCCCCGGCGATTCGGTGCTCGCGGTCGAGACGGAGAGCGGGATCTTGCTCACCCCCTACGACCCGACCACGGAACGCGCTCTCGCGATCGCCGCGCGCGCGACAAGGAGATTCCGGAACGCGCTTCGCGAGCTGGCCAAGTAAGGATGGGAGCGCGTAGGCGCCGGCCGATCTGGCTCGATCGTATCGTTCTCGACGCGGTCCATCTCGACACGATCCGCACGCACGGCGGGCTCCTCGGAGTTCGCGACGAGAACGCGCTCGAGTCGGCGCTTGCCCGGCCGCGCAACCTCTACGCGTACGGACGGAAGAGGGACCTCGCCGCGCTCTCCGCCGCGTACGGCTTCGCCCTCGCCAGGAGCCATCTCTATCGCGACGGGAACAAGCGGGTCGCCTTCCTTGCGATGGTCGTCTTTCTCGGTCTAAACGGCTTCGATCTCGAAGCCGCCGAAGAGGAAGTCGTCTCCGTGATGGTGGGCCTCGCCGCCGGGAGCGTGACCGAACGGAGCCTCGCGGGATGGATCCGCTCGCACGCGGTGCCCGCTTCAGAAGACTGATGCGGCGGGAACGCCGCCGATTCGAGCTACTGGATATACCCCAGATCCCGGAGGGCGCGCAGCGTCTCGCCGTCGATCTTGTCCTTGAAGGTGGAGCCGCTCGTCTCCTCCGCGATCCAATCGAGGAGAAGCCGTTTCAGGGAGTCGAGCCGGGCCGGTTCCGCGGCGGCACGATCGTTCGTTTCGCGAGGATCGTTCGTTAAATCATAGAGCTCGAAACGATCCCCCTCCGGCTTCGGGATGAGGATGAGCTTGTGGTCGTCCGCCCGGACCATGCGCCAGCGTCCCGCGTCTCCGTCCACCGTCCAGCGCGGGTTCTCCTCCTCGAGGTTCCCGACGATCGTCCGCCCGTTCTCGCCGAAGACCGCGCGGAACCGCTCCTCTTCGGCCCCGCGAAGGAGGGGTGCGAAGCTTCTCCCCTCGAGACCCGGCGGGATCGGCGCGCCCGCGAGATTGAGAATGGTCGGCATCACGTCGAGGCCGCTCGCGACTCGCGAGATCTTCGTCCCGGGCGCGACCTCGGGCGGGTAGGAGACGGCGAGGGGGACCATCATGCACGGGTCGTAGAGAAAGTGCGTGTGCGCGAAGTAGAGCCCGTGCTCGCCGAGGCTCTCCCCGTGGTCCGCGGTGATCGCGACGATCGTCTTGTCGAGGAGGCGCATCTTCTGGAGCCTGTCGAGAACGCGGCCGATCTCGTCGTCGGTGAAGCGGATCTCCGCGTCGTAGAGGTCGATGTTCTTCCGAACCCGGTCCTCGGGGAGATCGAGATCGAAGATCTTCCGCCGCCCGTCCGGCCACTCGAGATCGGTGAGCTCATCGACGCCGGTCCCCGAATCGAACATGCGCGCGTACTCCTCCGGCGGCTCGTAGGGGAAATGGGGATCGAGATAGTGGAGCCAGAGGAAGAACGGGGTCCGCGCCCCCGAGTCGAGCCAGCGGAGCGCGCGCTCGGTCACCGCGTCCGCGCGATGGCTTCTCTCCGGCTTTCGGACGCCGAGGCGCCGGAGCGCGTGCGCGAGAAGGGTCACGTCGAAACGGACCGGCGTTCCGATCCTTTCGAAGAGAAGGAATCCCTGGCCGAAGCCCCACTCGGGGACGAGGAGCCCGTGCGAGGAGAAGGCGGCGGTCAGGTACCCTTCGTCACGGAGGACCTCTGCGAGCGTGACGTGGTTCGGGGCGAGGAGGTTCGGGTGGTTTCGGACGCCGTGCGTGTGCGGGTAGAGCCCCGTGAGGAGGCTCGCCGTCGAGGGCTGCGTGAAGGGGGTCGCGGCGACGACGTTCGTGAAGAGCGCCCCTTGCGCCGCCGTCCGATCGAACGCGGGGGAGGTCTCGCGCGGGTATCCGTACGCGGAGAGGTGGTCGCTCCGAAGCGTGTCGATCGTGATGAAGAGAACGTTCGGCCGATCGCGCGACCCGCAGCGCTGAAGCGCCTCGCCGATCGCGCCGGACGCGACCGCGAGGATCGCGAGCACAAGAGGCGGCGCGAGAAGAGAAGAAGTGCGGCCCGCGATCGCCCGCTCCGGCGCCGCGCGGCGCGCGCCGCGAGGAGGGCGGGGAGAAGCGTGACGAGCGCGATCAGCGCAACCGCCGCCCACGTGAACGGGTTTCGGAGCGGGGGAAGATAGAGCCTCCGGGCCCAGTACGCCGCCGGAAGGAAGAGAGCGAGGAAGGAGGCCGCTCCGATCGCGAGCGCGCGGATCGAACGTCCCTCGCGCCCTCGTCCTCGCCCCTCCGGCCCCGCGCCCCGGCGAGAAGCGCGAGCGCTCCGAATCCCGCCGCGCCGAGCAGGCCGTAGAGAAACGCCTGCACCAGCGTCGCGGCCGCCCACCCGAGCGCGCCCGGGTACCAAGCCGGGTAAAGGAATCGGATCAGGAAGCCTTCGAGAAGCCCGGCGGCGGCGAGCCCGCAGAAAACCCTGCGCCGGCGGCGAAACGAGCGGCCATCCTTGAACCCCTTTCCATCGCCGGGAGAAGGGAACGCGCTTCCCAACTCGGGCGCCCCGATCCTAGCACGCGCGCCGCTCGCTCGCCACCTCTCCCGGATCTTGCCCCGCGGCCGCGGGGGGAGTGCTTTTCGCTTGACACGCGATCGGGGAAAACCCTATCGTGTCGATGGTTCCGATCGTCTCTCCGGAACCGCTTCGGCACCCAGGTCATCGCCAGAGGCCCCGGCCAAGGAGTTGCCATGACTCGGAAGCTATGGATCGTGACGTTGTCGCTGTCGATCCCCGCTCTTCTCCTCTCCTGCGCGAACGCGCACTTCGTCGGCGGGAAGAACTACGTCAACCAGCAGGTCTGGGACAAGGCGGCGGCCGAGCTCGAGATCGCCGTCGAGCAGCAGCCGAACAACGCGGAGGCATGGTACAACCTCGGCATCGCCCGTGGGGAGCTCGGTCGAAAGAGCGGGGAGGAGGCGGAGTTCCGAAGGGCGGGGGAGGCGTTCCGGCGCACGAAGGAGCTCACGAGCAAGTTCGACGCCGAGGTCGACCAGAGGGTGGACTACTTCTGGGAGGACCTCGCCGCGCGCGGGCAGGAGTTCGAGGCGGGCGGGCGCTACGAGGACGCCGCGCGGAGGTTCGAGAGCGCGCTCCTGCTCAAGCCCGATCACGTCGCGAGCTACAGCTACCTCGCGCAGCTCTACTCGCGGATGGGGGACGTGGAACGGGCGGCCGAGAAGTACGAGGCGGCGCTCGAACGCCAGCCGGACAATGACACCACGCTCACGAACTACGCGAAGTTCCTCGAGGACAGCGGTCTCGAGGAGCGCGCCATCCCGCTTTTCGAGAAGCTCCTCGTGCAGCGTCCGGACGACGACAACCTCCTCCATCATCTCGCGGGGCTCTATTGGGAAGAAGGACAACAGGAGAAGGCGATCGAGATCTACCATCGGATGAAGGACCCGACCGTCCTCATGAATCGTGGCTACGACGCGGACGCGGCTGAAGATCACGAGTCCGCTCTCCGATACTATGAGATGGCGAGGGATGTCGCCGAGCCCGGGTCCGAGGTTTACCTCGACGCGTTTTACAACGCTATCGTCGCGGCCTACAAGGGTCAGAACTACACGCGGGCGATCGAGCTCGGGGAGAAGCTGGTCGAAGAGCAGCCGGACGATCCTCGGAACTGGCGGATTCTCGGGAACAGCTACGCCCGCGCCCGGATGGGCGAGAAGTCGCTCCGCGCGTTCGAGCGGGCCCAGGCGCTCGAGGGGAAATGACGGGCCCGGGGCGGCCTATTCCTCTTGACAGAGGGAGGGATCTGGAATAGACTGAAAGCGATCGTTGGAAATCGAGCACCCCCTACGGGTCTCCCTGACAGAACCAGATTCATCTCCGACGAGCAAGGCAGCGAATAACCCAGGCAAACGTTGGGCATGATCTTCCACGGCAGGCGGGTGCGCTCCCCGGGCTCTCCGCGAGGGGCGGGAGGAACCGGGATTCGGCACGGCTCTTTGTGTTCCCGATCAAGCGAGGTGTATCCGTGGATTTGGCCGAACTGAAAACCAAAACGATTCCGGAGCTGCAGAGCGTCGCGCAGGAGCTGAACCTGACCGGCCTCTCCGGTCTCAGGAAGCAGGAGCTCATCTTCCGAATACTCGGCGCCCAGACCGAGAAGAACGGCCTCATCTTCGGCCAGGGCGTGCTCGAGATCCTGCCCGAAGGGTACGGGTTCCTTCGCTCCCCGGAATACAACTATCTTCCGAGCCCGGACGACATCTACGTTTCTCCTTCACAGATCAAACGTTTCGACCTCCGTACCGGAGACACGGTCTCCGGGCAAGTTCGCCCGCCGAAGGAGAGCGAGCGCTACTTCGCGCTTCTCCGCGTCGAGGCGATCAACATGGAGAACCCGGAGGTCGCGCGGCAGAAGACGCTCTTCGACAACCTGACGCCCCTCTATCCGAACGAGCGGATTCCGCTCGAGCACGACCCGAAGGAGATCTCCACCCGGATCGTCGACCTCCTCTCGCCGATCGGACGCGGCCAGCGAGGCCTCATCGTCTCCCCGCCGAAGAGCGGCAAGACGATCCTCCTGCAGCAGATAGCGAACGCGATGACGGCGAACGCCCCGGACATCATCCTCATCGTGCTTCTCATCGACGAGAGGCCCGAGGAGGTCACCGACATGGAGCGCTCGGTGAAGGGCGAGGTGATCAGCTCGACCTTCGACGAGCCGGCGCAGAGGCACGTGCAGGTGGCCGAGATGGTGATCGAGAAGGCGAAGCGCCTCGTAGAGCACGGGCGCCACGTCGTGATTCTCCTCGATTCGATCACGCGGCTCGCGCGGGCGCACAACACGGTCGTTCCGCACAGCGGCAAGATCCTCTCCGGAGGCGTCGACTCGAACGCCCTCCAGAGGCCGAAGCGCTTCTTCGGCGCGGCCCGGAACATCGAGAACGGCGGGAGCCTCACGATCATCGCGACCGCCCTCATCGATACCGGAAGCCGGATGGACGAGGTGATTTTCGAGGAGTTCAAGGGGACGGGAAACATGGAGCTCGTGCTCGACCGGAAGCTCGCCGACCGGCGGATCTTCCCGGCGATCGATTTGAACAAGTCGGGCACGCGAAAGGAAGAGCTCTTGATGAAGCCGGACGTGCTGAACCGCGTCTGGATTCTGCGGAAGTTCCTCTCTGAGAGGAACTCGATCGAAGCGATGGAGTTCCTCGTCGAGAAGATCATCAAGACGAAATCGAACAAGCAGTTCTTGGAGTCGATGAACCAATAGGGGGGCTTCCCCGAAGCGGGCGGCACCCGAAGGACGAAGCGATGAGACAGGGTATTCACCCCGAGTATCACCAAACGACGATCACCTGCGTGTGCGGGAACCGGATCGAAACCGGTTCAACCGTGAAGAACATCCGGATCGAGATCTGCTCGAGCTGCCACCCCTTCTTCACCGGGCGGCAGAAGCTGGTCGACACGGCCGGCCGTGTCGAGCGGTTCCGCCGGAAATACAAGATGCAGGAGCCGAAGGAAGAGACGGGGAAGTAGCGTCTTCGAGCGTCGAGCGCCGGCCGGGGGCGGGTCCGCCTCCGGCCGTCGCTCGTTCGATTTGTGAGATGAGCCGGGAGCGCCAAGCCCGGATTACTGTCCATCCGTCAGAAGGATGCTCCTTGCGCGGCCGCCGGGGCGCGGGGCGAGGGGGTGAGCCGGCGAGTTCCCGAGCGCGCCGCGGAAGTGGTGACACCATTTCCCGCTGCCGTTGGCCGGGCGCGCGAGGGGTGTCTGAGCCGGCACCCCCTTGCCCCGGGCCCCGGGCGAGAAGACAGATGTCGTTCTTCTGTCGCATGGACACCAGAGGGAGCGATGGAAAAGAAGAGCACTCGCGGGAGGCGATCCGATCGTCTCGGCAAGACGATGTTCAACAAGATCGGCGGCCAGGCGGTCATCGAGGGGGTCATGATGCGCGCCCCGGGCGCGGTCGCGACCGCGGTGCGCCGCCCGGACGGCACGATCTCCGTCCGCCGCCGCGAATTCCGTTCGGCCGCCGAGAAGTTCCGCCTCTTCCGCCTTCCGATCCTGCGGGGAGCGGTCGCTCTCATCGAATCGCTCTCTCTCGGCATGGGCGCTCTTCTCTTCTCCGCCGAGGAAGCGGCCGGAGAGACGACGAAGGAAGCCCCGGAGAAGACGCGATGGACCCTCTGGCTCGTGCTCGCCGGATCGCTCCTTCTCGGCATCGGGTTCTTCTTCTATCTCCCGCTCCTTCTCACCGAATGGACCGGCGTTCGCGGCGGGCTCGCGTTCAACGTCATCGACGGGATCATCCGTCTCGTCTTCCTTCTCGCCTACGTGAAGGCGATCAGCCTCTGGGGGGAGATCCGGCGGGTGCTCGCGTACCACGGCGCGGAGCACAAGTCGATCTTCAACCTCGAATCGGGACGCGAGCTTTCCGTCGAGAACGCGCAGAGCTTCACGACGCTCCATCCGCGCTGCGGGACGAGCTTCCTCTTCATCGTGATGATCGTGAGCGTGCTCGTCTTCTGTCTTCTCGGGCGGCCGGACGGGATCGCGGATCGGCTTGTCCGCCTCGCGTTTCTTCCCCTGATCGCCGGGGTTTCCTACGAGATCTTGAAGCTCTCGGGGAAATGGGCGGACCGGCCGTGGATGGCTCCGCTCGTTCGGCCCGGGCTCTACCTTCAGACGATGACGACCCGCGAGCCGACGGCCGATCAGGTCGAGGTCGCTCTTGCCGCGCTTCGCGCCGCTCTCGGGGAGAGTCTCGAGGACCGGGAGGAATTGTTGAAGCATGTTGGATAAGCTGGCGGAGATCCGCAGGAAGTTCCAGGATCTGACCGACGCGCTCGCCGATCCGGAGACGGTGGCTCATCCGAAGCGCCTCGCCGAGATCGGAAAAGAGAGGATGCGGCTCGATTCGATTCTCCGCTCGGGGGAACTCTACGAGCGGCTTCTCCGGCAGCGTTCGGAGGCGGAGGAGCTCCTGAAAGACGGAAAGGACAAGGATCTCGCCGATCTCGCGCGCGCCGATCTCGAGGAGGCGGAGCGAGCCCTGCCGGCGGCGGAGGCGGAGTTCCGAAGGCTCCTTCTCCCCGAGGACGAGCGCGATCACCGGGACGTCATCGTGGAGATCCGCGCCGGGACGGGGGGCGAGGAAGCCTCTCTCTTCGCGGCCGATCTCTATCGGATGTACGTCCGCTATTCCGAATCGATGGGATGGAAGCATCAAGTGCTCGAATCGAACCCGACCGAGCTCGGCGGGTTCAAGGAGATCATCTTCGGCGTGGCGGGGGAAGGGGCGTATCGCCGCCTGAAGTTCGAGAGCGGCGTCCACCGCGTGCAGCGGGTCCCCGAGACCGAAGCGAGCGGACGGATCCACACGTCGGCGGCGACGGTCGCGATCCTTCCCGAGGCGGACGAGGTCGAGATCAAGATCGACCCCTCGGATCTCCGAATCGAGGTGATGCGCGCCTCCGGGCCGGGCGGCCAGAGCGTGAACACGACCGACTCGGCGGTCCGGGTCACCCACGTTCCGACCGGGCTCGTCGTCCGCTGCCAAGACGAGAAATCGCAGCACAAGAACAAGGCGCGCGCCCTTCAGATCCTCCGCGCCCGGCTCTACGACCGGAAGGTCGAGGAGGAAGAGAAGAAGGTCGCCGCCGAGCGCCGCTCCCAAGTCGGATCCGGGGACCGGAGCGCCAAGATCCGCACCTATAACTTCCCGCAGGGGAGGGTCACCGATCATCGGATCGGGTTGACCCTCCACAAGCTCGATCGTATTCTGGACGGCGAGCTCGACGAGCTCGTGGAAGCGCTCACCCGCGCCAGCCAGGAGGAGCAGCTCCGCTCCGTCGCGAAGTGATCCTTCGGCGAGTGCCGCTCCAACTATCTTTGGCAAACGGTTCGGGAGCGGCACTTCGCGGGGAAGGCCCCGCCGCTTGCTGAGGGCCCTTCGGGCCGCAAGGGCCTGGCCCTCCCCGCGGGCCCTACCGGGAGGGGAAGAGCGCTTCCCCTCCCGGACCTTCCCGCGCGTGCCGGCCCGGGGCGTGCGAGGACCGAGGCAGAGCAAGTTGGGCCGGCACTGGGAGGAGCGATGGAGAAGCCCGCGCGCGCATGGACCGTCCTTCCCCTCCTCGAGACGACCGCGCGTTTTTTCAAAGATAAAGGAATCGAGAGCCCGCGCGTCGACGCGGAGCTGCTCCTCGCGCATCTTCTCGGCGCGCGGCGCATCGATCTCTACCTTCAGCACGACCGCCCCCTCGCGGAGGTTGAGATCTCCCGCTTCCGCGAGATGGTCCGCGCGCGCGCGAACGGGACGCCGGTCCAGCGGATCGCGGGCGGGACCGAGTTCTACTCGATTCCGCTCGCGGTGGCGGACGGGGTCTTCATCCCGCGTCCGGAGACGGAGCTTCTCGTCGACCGGGGGATCGCGTTTCTTCGGAAGAACGAGGGGATCAAGGAGCCGCTCGCGCTCGACGCGGGGACCGGAACCGGTGCGATCGCGATCGCGCTCGCGAAGAACGTCGCCGGCCTCCGCGTCCTCGCGGTCGACCGGTCGCCGGAGGCGGCCGCGTGCGCGCGCGAGAACGCCGCGCGCGCGGGGGTCGCGGATCGGGTCGAGGTGATCGAGGGGGACTTCGCCGAGGCGCTTCGGGAGCGCCCCGGGAGGATCGCGCTCGTCGTCTCGAACCCGCCCTACGTGACGGCGGCGGAGATGGAGACGCTCCCCGTCGAGGTGCGGGAGCACGATCCCGGAACGGCGCTCCGAGGGGGGACGGACGGACTTGACGCGTACCGCGCGCTCGTTCCCGCCGCGTCGATCGCGCTCGCGCCCGGCGGGATGCTCCTCCTCGAGGTGAGCGACGCGATCGCGGAGGGAGCCCGGAGGCTCGTCGAGGCGGACGGGCGATTCGCCGAGGCGGCGATCGAGAAGGATTACGCGGGAAGGAAGCGCGTCCTCTCCGCGATCGCGGGTTCGATTGAGAAGGAGGACGGGTAAGTGGACGCGTTTCGGATCGAGGGGGGAGCGAAGCTCACCGGCGAGGTGCGGATCTCGGGGTCGAAGAACGCGGTGCTGCCGATTCTTTGCGCGACGATCCTCGCGCCCGGAACCTACCGCCTGGAGAACGTGCCGGTCCTCCGCGACGTCGCGACGCTGACCACGCTTCTTCGCACGCTCGGGATCCGCGTCGTTCGCGAGGGGAACGCGCTCCTCGTCGACTCGCGCGGAGCGGTTCCGAACGAAGCGCCCTACGAGCTCGTTCGCACGATGCGCGCCTCGGTCTACGTGCTCGGCCCGATTCTCGCGCGCTTCGGGCACGCGCGCGTCTCCCTCCCCGGCGGGTGCGCGTGGGGCCCGCGCCCGATCGATTTCCACCTGAAGGCGATGGAGGCGCTCGGAGCCGTGATCCGCCTCGACCACGGCGTCATCGACGCGATCGGCGCGCCGCTCCGAGGGGCGGAGATCCGTTTCCCATTCTCGTCGGTCGGCGCGACCGGGAACGCCGTGATGGCCGCCGTCCTCGCCGAGGGGACGACGACGATCTTCAACGTCGCCCGCGAGCCGGAGATCACCTCGCTCTCTCTGTTCCTCCGCGCGATGGGGGCGGCGATCGAGGGGATCGGAACGGAGAAGCTCGTGATCGAAGGGGCGCGGGAGCTGCATCCGGCCGACGCGCGCGTCATCCCCGATCGGATCGAGACCGGGACGTATCTCGTCGCGGGCGCGCTCACCGGAGGCGATCTCCTTCTTCGCGACACCGAGCCGGCGCACAACGAGGCGGTGCTCGCGGCGCTCCGCGAGGCGGGGGTCACAATCGACGTCGACGGAACCGACATCCGCGTCCGCTCCGGAGGCCAGCTCCGCTCGCTTGAAGTGGAAACCGCTCCGTATCCGGGCTTCCCCACCGACATGCAGGCGCAGCTCATGGCGCTTCTCATGCTCGCGGAAGGGACGAGCGAAATCGTCGAGACGATCTTCCCCGACCGCTTCAAGCACGTGCCCGAACTCTGCCGCCTCGGCGGATCGATCCGCGTCGAGGGGAACCGGGCGCTCGTGCGCGGGGTCGGGGCGCTCACCGGCGCGAACGTGATGGCGAGCGACCTTCGCGCGAGCGCCGCGCTCATCCTCGCGGGGCTCGTCGCCGAAGGGACGACCGAGGTCTCGCGCATCTACCACATCGACCGCGGCTACGAGCGGATCGAGGAGAAGCTCTCCGGCGCCGGCGCGCGGATCTGGAGGGTGCGCCGGTGAGGATCAGCCGCGTCGTCGGGACGGCCGGCCACATCGACCACGGCAAGACCGCGCTCGTCAAGGCGCTCACCGGCGTCGACACGGACCGTCTCCCGGAGGAGAAGGAGCGGGAGATCTCGATCGACCTCGGCTTCGCTCCGATCGATCTCCCCGGCGGCGTGCGCGCGGCGGTCGTCGATGTCCCCGGGCACGAGCGCTTCGTGAAGAACATGCTCGCCGGCGTCGGCGGGATCGACGCGGTCCTCTTCACGATCGCCGCCGACGAGGGGGTGATGCCGCAGACCTCCGAGCATCTCGAGATCCTGCACTATCTGGGGGTGCGCGCGGGGGTCGTCGTCCTCACCAAGTCGGACCTCGTGGACGAGGAGATGATCGAGCTGGTCCGCGAGGAAGTAGAGGAGACGCTTCGCGGGACGACGCTTGAGGGAGCGCCGATCATCGCCGCGTCGGCCCTCACAGGGATGGGGCTCGAGGAGGTCGCGCGCACGCTGGTGCGCGTTCTCGAAGAAGCCCCCGCCCGCCCCGATCCGGGGTTCTTTCGCCAGCCGGTCGATCGGGTCTTCTCCTCGCGCGGCTTCGGGACCGTCGTGACCGGAACGGTCTGGTCGGGGAGCGCCCGGGTCGGCGACCGGCTCCTGGTCCTCCCGCGCGGCGCGGAAGTTCGCATTCGAAAGATCGAGGTCTTTAGCGAAGAAGTCGAGGAGGCGCGGCCCGGGCAGCGAACCGCGCTCGCCCTGCACGGCGTCTCGCGCGAGGAGGTCGCGCGGGGGGACGTCCTCGTCACGCCGAAGATTCTTCTCCCGACGCACATGATCGACGCGCGCTTCTCGCTCGCGCGCTCGGCGAAGGCGATCCGGAATCGCCAGCGGATCCGCTTCCATCACGGTGCCGCCGAGGTGCTCGGGCGAGTCGTTCTTCTTGAATCGGAGACGATGGCGCCCGGCTCGGAGGCGTTCGTCCAAGTCCGCTTGGAAGGGCCGATCGTCGTGGCGCGCGGCGATCGGTTCATCGTTCGCACCTACTCCCCTGCGCGGACGATCGGCGGCGGGACGGTGCTCGACGCCAACCCCTCGAAGCGAAAGGGGGCGGGGCGTAGCGACCTCGATTTCCTCGCCGTGTCCGAGGCCGGGGACCGCGGGGAGATGATCCGCTCGATCCTCCGCTCGTCCGGGAAGGGGACGGTCGCGGTCGCGGAGATCGCGAGGCGTCTTCAGGTCCTCGAGGGGGAAGCGCAGGAGGCGCTTCGCGCGCTCGAGAAGGAGAGCGAGGTTCGCTTTCTCGGCGCGGGCGTTCTTCTCGAAGAGACCGCCTCCTCGCTCAAGCGGGAGATCGAGGAGCGGGTGGAACGGGTCTCCGCGCGGGATCCGCTCCGGGCGGGCGTTCCCCGCGAGGAGATCCGGAGGGGACTTTCTCGAGAGGTCGATCTTTCGCTCTTTCAGGTTCTTCTCGGCGAGATGGCGGAGGCGGGGCGCGTCACGGTCCGCGGGGAGATGGTCCTCGCGGGGGGCGGAGCGCTCCCCGAGAAGGTGCGGGTTCTGGCGGAGAAGGTGGAGGGGATTCTAGAGAGACACCGATTGGCCCCGCCGCTTCCGGCGCAGATCGCCGAGGAGGCGGGCGTCGACGGAAGAGAGCTCCAGGCGGTTCTCGATCTTCTCGCGCGGCTCGGCCGGATCGTCAAGGTAACGCCGGGGCTCGTCTACCGACGTGCGGAGATCGACGAGATTCGGTCGCTCCTCCGAGGAGTTCTCCGCGAGAAGGGCGCTCTTTCGGTGAGCGACTTCAAGGAGAAGACCGGGGTGAGCCGCAAGTACGCGGTCCCCCTTCTCGAGTACTTCGACCGTGAGCGATGGACGCGCCGGGAGGGGGATCTCCGGGTCCCCGGCCCGGCGTTCGACAAGGAGTGAGCGGATGATCGATCTTCGAAGCGACACGGTCACGAAGCCGACCGCCGGCATGCGCGAGGCGATCGCTCGCGCGGAAGTGGGGGACGATGTTTTCGACGAGGACCCGACGATCCATCGCCTGCAGGAGCGCGTCGCTTCCCTTCTTGGGAAAGAGGACGCGCTCCTCGTGCCGAGCGGAACGATGGCGAACACGACGGCGGTCCTCACCCACACGGAGAGGGGAGACGAGGTGATCGCGGAAGAGGGAGCGCACGTCTTCAACTACGAGAGCGCCTCCTCGGCCGCGTTCGGCGGTCTTCAGTTCCGGACGATCCCGACGGCGGCGGGGTCCTTCACCCGCGAACAGATGATCGAGAAGATCCGCTTGTCGAACCTCCACCATCCGCGAACGCGGCTCGTCTGCATGGAGAACACTCACAACCGGGCGGGGGGAACGATCTATCCGATCGAGGAGATGCGTCGGATCGGCGCCGCTTGCCGGGAGAGAGGGATCCGCGTGCATCTCGACGGCGCGCGCCTCTGGAACGCGTCGGTGGCATCGAGAATCCCGATGGCGGAGTACGCCGCCTCCGCCGACTCGGTCTCCGTGTGCCTCTCGAAGGGGCTCGGCGCGCCGGTCGGGTCGCTCGTCTCGGGGACGAGGGAGTTCGTCGCGCGCGCGCGGAAGACTCGGAAGATGCTCGGCGGCGGCATGCGGCAGGCAGGCGTCCTCGCGGCGGCGGGGCTCTACGCGATCGAGCACCACGTCGATCGGCTCGCCGAAGATCACGAGAACGCGCGGCTCCTCGCCCGGACCCTCGACGGGATTCGCGGGGTTCGCGTCGACCTCGCGACCGTGCATACGAACATCGTCATCGCGGACGTGCGGGATCATCCGCTCGGCGAGACGGGGATCGTCGAGAAGATGAAGGAGAAAGGCGTCCTCTTCCTCGCGATCGGACCGGGACGCCTCCGTCTCGTCACGCATCTTGATGTCTCAAGATCTCAGGTGGAAGAGGCCTGCGCTCTCCTGTCGAAGGCGCTTTCGTAACAGGGAGGCTCGCTTGAGGGAGGATCGAAAGGCGCCGGGGACGCTTTTCCTCGTCGGAACGCCGATCGGGAACATGGGCGATCTCTCGCCGCGCGCGCGGGAGACGCTGGAGAGCGTTTCGCGGATCGCGGCGGAGGACACGAGGAGGACCGGTCTTCTTCTCTCGAGAATCGGCGTCCGGACGCCGATGGCCTCGTTTCACGCCCACAACGAAGCGAAGCGGATTCCGGAGATCCTCGCGCGTCTCGCGCGCGGGGAGAGCGTCGCGGTGGTCTCGGACGCCGGGAACCCGGGGATCTCCGATCCGGCGGAGCGGCTCGTGCGCGCGGCCGTGGAGAGCGGCTTCGCGATTGTTCCGATTCCGGGTCCGAGCGCGTTCGTCGCGGCGCTCGTCGCCTCCGGCCTCCCCTCCGGTTCCTTCGTGTTCGAAGGATATCTTCCGAGCCGCGCGAGCGCCCGGCGCGAAGCGCTTCGCGCGCTCCGAAGCGAACGAAGGACGATCCTCCTTCACGAATCGCCGAAGCGCGTGGCGGCGCTTCTCGATGATGTTCGGGACGTGCTCGGCGACCGCCGCGTCGTTCTCGCGCGCGAGATCACGAAGAAGTTCGAGGAGTTCGCGCGCGGGACCGCGGGGGAGCTTCTCGCGCGTCTTCGCGAGCGAGCGCCGAAGGGGGAGTTCGTCGTCGTCGTCGAGGGGGCGCCGCCCGGCGAGCCGCTCGAAGCGTCAAGAGTTCTCGGCATCGTGCGCGAGGAAATCGCCGCCGGCCGCACGCTCCGCGACGCGGTCCGCGCCGCCGCCCGCATCGCTCGTTGGAAGGAGCAAGAGGTGTATCGGCTCGCGAGCGAGGGGAGCCCGTTCGATGCTCCCTCTCATGAAGCGGAACAGGAGAGCGGATCGGGGCCGAAAAAATCACCGGTGTCCGAAGCGGATCGTTTCGTCCGCTACGTGATCCTTCTCACGATCGTCCGTCCCGAGCTTCTCTGCGAGGACCTCGTTCGCGCGCACGTGGCTCACCTGAAGCGGATCGAGGAACGTGGTCATCTCGAGCTGTGCGGGCCGTTCGCGGACAAGAGAGGGGGGATCGTGATCCTCCGCGGCGTGACCGAGGAGGATGCGCGCACTCTCGCCGAAGCGGATCCCTTCGTCTCTTCCGGAGCCGATCGCTACGAGCTCCGACGGCTCGATCTCTCCTCCCGCGACAACGACCACATGGGGATGGGATAGGGTTTCTCTCTCGCGGAGACCTCTTCGAAACACATACGGAAAGAACTGCCCGGCGGTCCGGCGGGGAGCAGCCTTCCGACGGACCGAGGTGGACGCTGCTCCTCGGCTCGTGCTATCTTACTATTGAAATCAACAAGTTGCCGGTCTTCTGGGGACAGCATGCTGATGTCGGGATGATTCGCGGCTTGCCCCGATCGCGGGCCGGACGAAATCGGTTTAGGCCGATGCTCGCCGGCTTGTGCTCCTTCGATAGAGGAGGGTATCGGTCGGGCGGTCGAGAGGGAGGAGGAAGCGCGATGTCGTCGAGGAAGATGTGCGTAGTTGTCATCGGGCTCGTCCTGCTTTCCGCCGTGAGCGCTCGCGCACAGTACACCGTGGAACTGGACTTGGACGACCACCTCGGCAACGGCCCGGACACCGTGTGCGTCGAGGTCGGCGAGGATGTCTGGGCGGACGTTTGGATTCACGGGCCCGAGGCTCTGTGGCACTTTGGCGTATGGCTGTGCAACCTGGACAGATGTCTTCAGTTCCGCGGATGGTATTGCAATCTCCCGCCAAGCTGGACCATCGTTCCCCCGCCCCCATGGGGCGAATGCGAACTGGTCCAAGGAGTGGATCTCACGATACCGCCGCAGCCGATCTCCCTTCCTTGGATGGTCTGCAGGGTCCGTTATCTCGCCGCGGTGGACCAGTGCATCGCGGATCTCACGATTGGTGCTGGTTCCGGGGTGGGGATCGTCGGTGGCGAGACCGTCTACTTCAACAGTTGGGTCGACGCAGCGGTGCGGATCGGGGCCACCTCAGTCGAGGAATCGTCGTGGGGGGCGATCAAGAGTCTCTTTCGGTGACGCGGCGGCTTGTTCCGGTACCTAGTACGTTCTCCCTGTAAGGCGTGTCAGAGCCGGCATCCTCTTGCCCCGGCCCCCGCTGAGACAGTATCTCGCGTGCTTTCGCCGGACCGAGATCACCCTCGCCTTGACGGAGCCTTCCCGAAGCTGATAGCGTGGCGCGCGGCTGTGGATTCGGCGCCGGAGAAGAGCTCATGTGCGCGCTCGTCAGCAAGGAAGGAAAGCAGCGCCTGCGGTCCTTCGCGGATCCGTTGGCGGGTCTTTTCGTTCGCGCGCGCGTGCACCCGAACGTGCTCACGGTCGCCGGGTTTCTCCTCGCGGTCGCCGCGGGGTATCTTCTAGGACTCGGTCATCTTCGCTCGGGAGCGATCGTCTTCCTCGCGGGCGGCCTCTTCGACATGCTCGACGGAGCGGTGGCGCGCGCCTCCGGAAAGGGGTCGCGCTTCGGGGCGTTCTTCGACTCGACGGTCGACCGTTACGCGGAGATCGTTCCGTATCTCGGGCTCTCCTTTTGGATGCGCGCCGACTCCCTCTTCTTTCTCCCGTTTCTCGTCATCACCGGTTCGCTCATGGTGAGCTACACGCGCGCGCGCATCGAGGGTCTCGGCGGGACGTGCGAGGTCGGGCTCCTCGAGAGGCCGGAGCGGATCGTGCTTCTTTTCCTCGGCCTTCTCCTCGGCGGCCGCGCGCTCACGGTCGCGCTCGTCCTCCTCGCGGCCGGCTCGCATTTCACCGCGTTTCAGCGGATGCGCCACGCCCGGCGGGTCCTGTAGGGACCATGTACCGAGTTGCTTGGAATCAGTGCGTGTCCCCGCCCTTTGCCTTGAGGAACCGTTTGTGGTATGTGTTGTTGTAGAGACGGAGGTCGAGGGCCCCCATGGCGGCCGATTCGGTCGGGCCGGCGGAAGACGCGGAGCGCCCCGGCGACCCGAGGAACCGGGCGCGATCGCCGTCGGGTCGCATCCAAGGGAAGGATAGGATCATGTCGAACATCCGCCGCCGTTTGCTTCTCGTCGGCGCCGTCGCTCTTCTCATCGGTTTCGCCGCGGTCGCCGGCCGCTCCGAAACGAAAGACGACAACGCGTACCGCCAGCTCCGGCGGTTCAGCGAGGTCCTCAACCGCATTCATTCCGAGTACGTCGAGGAGACCGAGATCGAGGATCTCATGGACGCGGCGATCCAGGGGATGGTGAAGAGCCTCGATTCGCACTCCCAGTACCTCGACCGGAAGCAGTACCGCGACCTGATGGTGGGGACGCAGGGGAGCTTCGGCGGGCTCGGCATCGTGATCTCGATTCGGGACCAGATCCTCACGGTGATCGCGCCGATCGAGGGGACGCCCGCCTCGCGTATGGGGATTCAGGGGGGAGATCAGATTCTCTTCATCGACGGCGAGTCGACCGAGGGCTTCACGGCGGACGACGCGGTGAACCGCCTGCGGGGCCCCGAGGGGACCGAGGTCACGATCAAGATCCGCCGCGAGGGGGAACCGGAGCTTCTCGAGTACACGATCACGCGCGAGATCATCAAGCTGAGATCGGTCCCGTATAAGTACGTGAGCGAGGACGGGATCGGGTACGTGCGCGTCTCGCAGTTTTCGAAGACGACGAGCGCGGAGCTCGACGCGGCGCTCGACAGCCTCGAGAAGGTCGGGATTCACGGGGTGATCGTCGATCTTCGCGCGAACCCGGGGGGCTTGCTCGAGCAGGCGGTCGAGGTGACCGATCTCTTCCTCGATCGCGGACAGATGATCACCTACACGCAGGGGCGGCGGAAGAGCTCGGAGAACCGCTTCGTGGACGGGCGGGAGGCGGAGCACGGCCGCATGCCGCTCGTCGTTCTCGTCGACGAGCACTCGGCGAGCGCCTCCGAGATCGTTTCCGGCGCGATTCAGGATTGGGATCGGGGTCTCGTGGTCGGGAAGACCACATTCGGGAAGGGATCGGTCCAGTCGGTCATCCCGCTCGACGAGGAGACCGGTCTCAAGCTGACCACCGCGAAGTACTACACGCCGAGCGGGCGGTGTATCCAGCGCGACGAGTTCAACCGCGGGAGCGGCCGCGCCGGGGAAGCCGACTCGGTCGCGGCCGGCGAGCGCGAGATCTTCCACACAAACGCCGGGCGTCCGGTCTACGGCGGCGGCGGCATCACGCCCGACATCGAGATCGAGCAGAGGAAGATGGAGGCTCTCGAGGCCCGCATCGAGCGCCGGGGCCTCTTCTTTACCTTCTCGGTCGAATATTTCCCGTATCATGCGATCGATGCGGAGTGGAACCCGGACGAAGAGGTCCTCGATCAATTCCGCAACTTCCTCACGGAGAGGGAGATCGAGTACACGCCGGAGGAGTGGGAAGCTTCGGATCTCTACGTGCGGAACGGAATCAAGCGAGAGCTTTTCCGGAAGGCGTTCGGGGACGAGGCGGCGTACGAGGTCCTGAACACGACCGACACCCAGCTCCAGGCGACGTTCGATCTCTTCCGAAAGGCGGGAACGCTCGAGGCGCTTTTCGCCCTGTCGAACGAGTGGAGGCTGGAGAGGGAGCGCGAGTCGGCGCTCGCGGGCGAGCCGGCGGCGCGGGACACTCTCGGGATGACGGTGCACGGAGAGCTGGACGGGGAGTAGAGAGCGGCGGAGCACGGAATCCTCGGCATGCGGATCGGCCGGCTGACGATCGAACGGGGGGCGCTGCTCGCCCCCCTTTGCGGGATCACGACCGGGCCGTTTCGGCGGATCTGCCGAAGGCTCGGCGCCTCGCTCGTTTTCTCCGAGACGATCTCCGCGGACGGTCTCTACCAGATGAACCGGCGGACGATCGCGCTCGCGCGCTTCGATCCGGAAGAAAGGCCGATCGGGGTTCAAGTGTTCGGATGCGATCCGGAGCGGATCGCGGTGGCGGCGCGCATCGTCGAGGACCTCGTTCAGCCGGATCTCATCGATCTCAACTTCGGGTGCCCGGTTCCGAAGTTCGTGAAGAACGACAAGGGGGCGGCGCTCCTCAAGGATCCGCCTCGGATCGGACGGATCGTCCGCGCGGTCGTCCGCGCGGTCTCCGTCCCCGTCACCGCGAAGATCCGCGCGGGCTGGGACGAACGGACGGTTCGGGCGGCGGAGATCGCCCGCGTGGTGGAAGCGGAGGGAGGAGCTCTTCTCACGGTTCACGCGAGAACGAGGGCGCAAGCGTACGGCGGCGAGGCGAACTGGAACTGGGTCGCCGACGCGGTGCGCGCCGTCTCGATCCCGGTCGTCGGAAACGGCGACATCGCGGACGCAAGGACGGCCGAGCGGCGGATGGCGGAAACCGGCTGCGCCGCGGTGATGATCGGCCGCGCCGCGATCGGCAACCCGTGGATCTTCCGAGAAGTCGGGCATCGTTTGCTTCACGGCGTCGAACCCCCTGCGCCGAACCCCGAGGAGAGGCTCCGCATGATCCGCGAGCACCTCGCCCTTCACATCGAGGACCGCGGTCTCTTCACGGGGATCCGCGAGTTTCGGCGGCACCTCTCGTCGTACGTCCGCGCTCTGCCGGGGAGCGCGGCCTTCCGCGCGTGGGCGAACGCCGTCGAATCGCGCGAGGAGCTGGAGGAGGGCCTGGAGACGTTCTTCGGCCGCCTCTCGCAGGGAGCCGCGCATGGATCGTGACCGCATTCGGGAGATCCTCGAGGAGATCCGCGGCGGGCGCCTCTCCATCGACTCAGGCCTCGAGAAACTCCGTCTTCTTCCTTTCGAGGATCTCGGCTTCGCGCGCGTCGACCACCACCGCGGTCTCCGCCAGGGATGGCCGGAGGCGATCTTCTGCGAGGGGAAAAGCGCGGACGAGGTCGCCTCGATCGCCCGTTCGATTCTTGATGCAGGAAGCAATCTTCTCGCGACGCGCCTCTCCGCCGAGAGCTTCGAGGTCCTCGCCCGCGCGGTCGAAGGCGTTCGCTACAATCCGAGAGGGAGAACGGCCGTCAAGATCGTGAAGCCTCCGCCCGAGGGGCATTCGGTCCTTCTCCTCACGGCGGGCACTTCCGACATCCCGGTCGCCGAGGAGGCGGCCGAGACCCTCGCGGTCCTCGGGCACGCTCCGGTCCGCGTCTACGACGTCGGCGTCGCCGGGATCCACCGCCTCTGGTCGGAGGAGAAGCGAATCGAGGTGGCGCCGGTCCTCATCGTGGTGGCCGGCATGGAGGGGGCGCTCCTCTCGGTCGTCGCCGGGATCGCGCGCGTCCCGGTGATCGGCGTTCCGACGAGCATCGGGTACGGGACCGCCCTCGGCGGGCTCACCCCCCTCTTCGGGATGCTGAACAGTTGCGCTTCGGGCACCACTGTAGTAAACATCGACAACGGTTTCGGAGCCGCGTGCGCGGCGCACCGCATCCTCCAATGGATCCCGAGGCGCGTATGAAGGTCGCCTACTTCGACTGTCCCTCCGGCGCGAGCGGCGACATGATCCTCGGCGCGCTTTTCGATGCGGGGGTGGACCCGGCGGAGCTCGAGCGGGGTCTCGCCTCGCTCGCGATCGAGCGCTTTCGGATCGAGACGGAGAAGCGGACGCGGGGCGGGATCGGCGCGACCGGCGTGCGCGTGATCGTCGAGGAGAAAGCCCGCCGCCGGGGGTTTCCGGAGATCGCCGAGGCGATCGGCGCGTCCGAACTTCCTTCGAGCGTCAAGGACCGGGCGATCGAGGTCTTCCGGCTCCTCGGCGAGGCGGAGGCGGCGGTCCATCGGATCCCGCTCGAGAGGGTTCACTTCCACGAGGTCGGGGCGGTCGATGCGATCGTCGACGTGGCGGGCGCCCTTCTCGGTCTCCATCTTCTCGGGATCGAGGAAGTGCGCGCGTCGGTTCCGGCGACCGGGACCGGCTTCGTCCGCGCGGCGCACGGGCTTCTCCCTCTCCCGGCCCCCGCCGTCGCCGAGATCCTGAAAGGACGTCCGCTCCGCTTCACGGACGTGGAAGGGGAGCTCCTCACGCCGACCGGCGCGGCGCTCCTCGCGGGGCTCACCGAATCGTTCGGGCCTCCGCCTCTTCTTCGCATCGAGCGGATCGGATACGGCGCGGGGACCGCCGACCGCCCCGAGATGCCGAACCTCCTCCGCCTCTTCATCGGCGAGGAGAGCGAGAGGCTCGCGGGCGAAACGGTCCTTCAGATCGAAAGCGATGTAGACGACGTCCCCGCGGAGCTCATCGGCCACCTCTACGAACGGGCGCTCGCCGAGGGAGCGCTCGATCTCGTGGTGCTCCCCGCGCTCATGAAGAAGAACCGGCCGGGCCACCGAATCTCGCTTCTCGCCTCTCCGTCCGACCGGGAGAAGATGGCGCGTCTTCTCATGGAGGAGACGGGAACGCTCGGCGTCAGGATCCTCGAGGTCCCGCGCGCGGCGCTTCCCCGGGAGGTCGTGCGCCGGACGACGCGCTTCGGCGCGATCCGCTACAAACGCTCCGAGCTTCCGGGAGGAAGAGTTCGCCTTTCGCCGGAGTACGAGGACTGCGCCGCCGTCGCGCGGGCGCGCAACCTGCCCTTCCTCGAAGTGTGGGAGGCCGTCCGCCGGGACGGGGAGGAGAACGAGTGACCGCACGCCGCACCGTGCTCGAGCAGCGGGAGATGCATTGGGTCGTGACCCGCCTCTCCCACGAGATTCTGGAGAGGAACCGGGGCATTCGCGATCTCGTCGTCGTCGGGATCCGCACCCGGGGGGCTCACCTCGCGGCGCGAGTCGTCCGCGAGATCGAGGCGATCGAGGGGCACCGCGTCCCGCTCGGCATCCTCGACATCACCCTGTACCGGGACGACCTGCAGGACGTCGGGCCGCAGCCGGTGATCCGCGGGACGGACATTCCTTTCGACATCGAGGAAAAAGTCGTGGTGCTCGTCGACGACGTTCTCTATACGGGCCGCACCGTGCGGGCCGCGCTCGACGAGATCATCGACTTCGGCCGGCCGAAGCGGATCTGGCTCGCGGTGCTCATCGACCGCGGCCATCGCGAGCTTCCGATCGCGGCCGACTTCGTCGGAGAGCGGCTGCAGACGGCGGAGAACGAAGTGGTGGAGGTGATGGTGACGGAGGAAGACGGAGAGGACGGCGTCTTCATGCGGGAGATCGCGAAGTGAAGCTCGCTCGAAAAGACCTGCTCGGGCTGGAAGGGGCGGCGCGCGAGGAGATCGAGCTCATCTTGAACACGGCGGGGGCGTTCAAGGAGGTCTTGCAGCGGAAGATCCCGAAGGTCCCCACGCTGCGCGGAAAAACGGCGGTCAACCTGTTCTTCGAGGCGAGCACGCGGACGCGCGTATCCTTCGAGCTCGCCGAGAAGCGGCTCTCGGCCGACTCGGTCTCCATCGCGAAGGCGATGTCGAGCGCCGAGAAGGGGGAGACCCTCCTCGATACCGTTCGCAACCTTCAAGCGATGAAGATCGACTTCTTGATCGTTCGTCACTCCGCCGCCGGGGCGCCCCACTTCCTCGCGTCGCGGCTCGAGGCGGCGGTGATCAACGCGGGGGACGGCGCGCACGAGCACCCGACGCAGGGGCTTCTCGATCTCTTCACGGTGAGGGAGCGCTTCGGTTCCTTCGAGGGGCTCCGCGTCGTGATCGTCGGGGACGTGCTGCACAGCCGGGTCGCCCGCTCGAACGTCTTCGGGCTCCGCACGGTCGGGGCGCGGGTCACCCTCTGCGCTCCGCGCACGTTCCTGCCGAAGGGGATCGAGGCGCTCGGCGTGGAGGTCGAGACCGATGTCGATCGCGCGATCGAGGGGGCGGATGTCGTGATGGTTCTCCGCATCCAGAAGGAGAGGCAGGACGGCTGCTTCCTCCCGACGCTCCGCGAGTACGCGGCTCTCTTCGGCATCAACCGGAAACGGGCGGACCGCTTGAAGCCGGGGTGCCTCATCATGCATCCGGGTCCGATCAATCGGGGGGTCGAGATCGAGCCGGAGGTGGCGGACGGGCCGCGTTCGGTGATTCTCGATCAGGTCACGAACGGCGTGGCCGTCCGCATGGCGGTGATCTACCTTCTCTCAGGCGGCGAGGTGGAGCATGGCGTGGTTGGTTAAGGGGGCGCGGCTTCTCGACCCGGCGCGCGGGATCGACCGGACCGGGGATCTTCTCGTCGACGGGGGGAAGATCGTCCGAGTCGGCGGCGAGATTCGAGCGGACGGAGAGCCGGCGACGATCGAAGCGAAGGGGTGCGTGCTCGCGCCCGCCTTCGTCGACATGCATGTCCACCTCCGCGAGCCGGGGCGCGAGGACGCGGAGACGATCGAGTCGGGGACGCGCGCGGCGGCCGCGGGAGGCTTCGGCGCGATCGCATGCATGCCGAACACCGACCCGCCGCTCGACTCCCAGGGGGCGATCCGCTTCGTCTTGGAGAGGGCGGAAGAGGCGGGACCGGTACAAGTCCTTCCGATCGGGTGCATCACGGCGGGGAGAAGGGGGGAGAGGCTCGCGGAGATCGGGGACCTCGTGCGCGCGGGGGCCGCCGCGATCTCGGACGACGGGAGCTGGGTGGAGAGCCCGCTTCTCATGCGGCGCGCGCTCGAGTACGCGCGCATGTTCGACATCCCCGTCGTCACTCACGCGGAGGACAAGCGTCTCTCGGCCGGCGGCGTGATGCACGAGGGGGAGATGAGCCTTCACCTCGGTCTTCGCGGGATCCCGGCGGAGAGCGAGGTCGTCGCGATCGAGAGGGACGTGCGTCTCGCGGAGCTGGCCGAGGGGCGGCTTCACGTCGCTCACGTGTCCACCGCCGAAGGGGTCGCGGTCGTTCGGCGCGCGAAGGAGCGGGGCCTCGCGGTGACGGCGGAGACCGCGCCCCACTATCTCGCGCTGACCGACCGCTGCCTCGCCGGCTACGACACGAACCGCAAGGTGAACCCCCCGCTTCGGACCGCCGCTGACCGGGACGCGCTCCGCGGGGCGGTGGCGGACGGCGTGATCGATGCGATCGCGACCGACCATGCGCCGCATCCTTTACACGAGAAGGAAGTGGAGTTCGACGCGGCTCCGTTCGGGGTCGTCGGCCTCGAGACCGCTCTCGCGGTCCTCCTCACCTACCTCGTTCGGGCCGGGCATCTCCCGCTCCCCCGCCTCGTCGAGTGTCTGACCTCCGCCCCGGCGAAGATTCTCGGGCTCGATCTTCCCGGCCTCGCCGAGGGGGCGGACGCGTCCCTCGTCCTCTTCGATCCGGAGGGATCGTGGGTCGTCGATCCGAGCCGCTTCGAGTCTCTCTCGCGGAACACCCCCTTCGCCGGCGAGAGGCTCTTCGGCGAGATCAAGGCGCTTTTCCTTGGTCCGAAAAGGATAGTGCCTCGCCCCAAGAGCGGAGGCGGGTTCCTCTTCCCCGACGAAGAAGCGAGATGATCCGCCGTTCGCTCGGGCCCGCTCTCCTTCTCTCTCTCCTCGCCGCGGGCTGCGCCTACTACAACACCTTCTTTCATGCGCGCCAGTCGTACGTGCAGGCGGAAAGAGCGCGTGAGGCCGCCCCCGCGGAGCAGAGGCACACGGTCGGGCTCGACCTCTACGAGCAGGCGATGAAGCGGTGCGCGAAGGTCATCCTCGAGTACCCCGACTCCCGCTGGGTGGACGACGCGATCCTCCTGATGGGGAAGTGCTTCTACGCGCGGGAGGACTATCTCGGCGCGCTCAGGAAGTTCGACGAGCTCCTGCTCTACTACGAGTCGTCCGATCTCTCTCGCGAGGCCCAGTTCTGGAAGGCGAAGGCCCTCGTCGCGCTCGAGCGCTACGACGAGGCGGTCCCCACCCTCCAGAAGTTCCGCGAGGGGAAGAAGGACGACCTCCGCCGCCAGGCGATCTACCTCCTCGCGCTCGTCGAGCACCAGAGGGGAAACCACGGCGGAGCGGCGGAGGGGCTCGAGCTCTACCTCGCCGAGTCGAAGAAGGGGCCGGAGCGCGGGGAAGTCCTCAGGCGTCTCGGCGATTCGTACCGCCGAACGGGAGAGCGCGACCGGGCCCTTCGCGCGTATGGCGAATACCTCAAGGATCCGCTTCTCGAGCACGACATCCGCCTCGCGACCGAGCTCACGATCGTCGATCTCCTCGTGGAGGGAGAGCGGTTCGAAGAGGCGTACCGACTTCTCGGCGATCTCGCCGAAGAGGCGGAGAGGCCGGACGATTCGCTCCGGATCGCCTTCGGGCGCGGAAAGGCCCTACTGGAGGAAGAGAAGACGGACGAAGCGATCGAGTTCCTCCGGTCCGCGCTCGAGGAGGCGCCCTCCACGGAGAGCGCGGGCGCCATCGCTTGGCTGCTCGGGGCCACCTACCTCGAGGTCTACGACAACAAGGATTCCGCGGCGGCGGCCTACCGAAAGGCGGCCGCGTTTCCCGGTCCGGAGGAGCGGCGGGCGGCCGCGACCGCGCGCGCGAAGGACTTGGACGAGTACCTCGGTCTTCGGGGGGAGATTCACGGGGGAGAGGCGGACACTGCGCGCGCGTTCTTCCTGCTCGCCGAGCACGAGCTCTTCACGTTTGGGGAGCCCGACTTGGCCCGCGCGCGGTACCGGTCGGTGGCGGAGCGCTTCCCGGCCTCCACGTTCGCGCCTCGCGCTCTCGCGGCGGAGGTCTATCTTCTCGAGCGGGACGGCAGCACAGGTCCCGAAAGGGATTCTCTTCTCCTCTCTCTCGTGCGGTTGTATCCGAAGAGCCCGGCGGCGGTCGAGGTTTTGGACCGGGGGACGATCGGCGTCGAGCCCGATTCGCTCGCGATCTGGATCGCCCGTTACGAAGAGGCGCATCCGGAGACCGGATCGGGCGAGGAGCAGGCGACCGGCTTCGAGGGGGAGGTCGCCTTCGCCTCGGACCCGATCGGCCCGCTGGAAGGTCCGCCGGCGCCTCTTCGGATCGATCGACGGGTCGAGCCGGCGTATCCTCTCGTCCCGCCGGAGCGAGAGGGGATCGAGGGGAGCGCGGAGATCGAGGTGGAGGTGAGGGGGGACGGGAAGGTGGAGAACGCCCGCGTCCTTCGGAGCAGCAACCCGCTCTTCGAGGGGCCCGCGCTCGCGGCCGCCTACCAGTGCCGCTTCATCCCCGAAACGATCGAGGGGACCCGGACGACGAACCTTCGGTTCCAGTTCCGTCCGAGTCCCCGGTAAGCGCTCCGACTTCTTCTTAGACTACTTGGCCTTCCCCAGCCCCATGTGAAGCGTCTCGAGCGTCTTGTGGAGACGGCCGACCTCGCCGGCACCAAGCTCCCCGAACACCTGACGCATGAAGCGATCGTACGTGGGAACCGCCTGCTGGTACGTCTTCTTCCCCTTCGGCGTGAAGAACGCGCGGATGATGCGGCGATCCTCGCCGTCGCGTTTCCGCTTCACGAGCCCTTCCCGCTCGAGGCGGTCGATGATCCCCGTGATGTTCCCGCCCGTCACGAGCATGTTCTCGCCGATCTTGGTGAGGGGAATCCCCTCCTCTTCGGAGATCTGCGTGAGAACCAGGAACTGGGGCTGCGTCAGCCCGGTCCCCTTCAGAGCTTCCCGCGCGCGCTTCTGCGTCAGCTGGTAGCACTGCGAGAGCCTCTCCCAGGTTTCCGTCGTCACCTTTCTCGTGGTCATTCTCTTTCTTTCCTCCTTGTTGGGTTCCCCGCCCTCTTTGCCTCCTCTCGAGGCACCGAAGCGGGAACCGGTTGAGGCGTGCACCTTTGGATTTAAGGTTTCACACGCCAAAAGTCAAGACTTTTTCACGGCGAGTCGAACCGAACCCGGATCACTCTAACATCGGTCTTTCCACTAGTCAAGTATGTTCTCGCTCTTTCCAGCGGGGCGCGGAATCGGGTGGAGAATTCCGGACCGATGTGGTAAGAACTCAGGGCCGTGGGGGAACAACGCGTCGTCGTGGCTCTCGACGGTCTGTCGGACCGGCAGGCGCTCGCCCTGGCGGAACGCTTGGGGAAGCGGGTCGGGACGTACAAGGTGGGTCTTGAGCTTTTCACCCGCTTCGGACCCGCTTTCGTGCGCCGACTGAGGGAGCGGGGGGTGGGCGTCTTCCTGGACCTCAAGTACCACGATATCCCTGCGACCGTCTCGCGCGCGGTCGGGGCGGCGTGCGCGCTCGGCCCCTCGTTTCTCACCGTGCACGCCTCCGGCGGCGGGGAGGTGCTCCGCGCGGCGGTGGAAGCGCGCGGAGAATCGAGGACGCGCCTTCTCGCCGTCACGGTCCTCACGAGCGAGGGGGGGAGGGGCGTTGCCTCGCGCGTCCTCAAGCGGGCGGGGCTCGCTCGGGAGGCGGGGCTTGACGGCGTGGTCGCCTCCGCGCGCGAGGTCGATGGAATTAAGTCGTTGTTCGGAAAGGAGTTTCTGGTCGTCGTGCCGGGGATCCGGCCGGCCGGGCACTCGCGGGACGACCAGGCGCGCACCGCGACCCCTGCCGAGGCGATCCGAGCGGGGGCGGACCTTCTGGTGATCGGGCGCCCGATCACGCGGGCCGAGGATCCTCTGGAGGCTCTCCGGGCGATCGAGAGGGAGATCCGGGATGCGAAGCGATGAGCTGATCGCCCTCTACGCGCGGGAGGGGGCTCTTCTCGAGGGGCACTTCGTTCTACGGTCGGGGATGCACAGTGGCCGGTATCTTCAATCCGCACTTCTTCTTGCACGGCCCGAGCTCGCCGCGAGGGCCGGCAGCGCCCTTGCGGATCTCCTCCGGCCGCATAGGGCATGCACGATCCTCTCGCCGGCGCTCGGGGGGATCATCATCGGGCACGAGACCGCCCGCGCTCTGGGGATCCGCTTCCTCTTCGCCGAGCGGGAGGGGAGCGACTTCCGGCTCCGGCGCGGCTTTCGAGTCGAGAGGGGGGAGCGGGTGGTCGTGGTCGAGGACGTCGTCACGACGGGGGGCGCCGCCCTTCGGATGGTTCGCCTCGCGGAGGAGGCGGGGGCGGAGGTCTCGGCGGTCGGGGCTCTCGTCGACCGCTCGGGGAGAGAGGCGTGCTTCCCGATCC